>CALLKF010000001.1 GCA_938008535.1 uncultured Saprospirales bacterium
GGCGAAGACACTCTTTCCCTACACGACGCTCTTCCGATCTCTTTTCTTACAAAAAATAAAAACAATACTATTGCATTAGCATCGGTTGATAGCAACATTGCAACCAATAATTTTGACTACAATACAGATACTGTTTTATTAACACAACTCAGAACGAATTTAATTGAAAGAGACATTTTATCTTGGAATAAAATAAGAGAAAAAGACATCAAAAATATTACAATTCTTAGAGCCAATGAAAACGATGCAAATAGTCAATACACGATTGCCGTAAATTTAGCTGATGGCATCACGAAAGCAACTGCTGAATTGAATTTAAGTTACAATAAAATTATTTTGAATAAAATAGAAACGGTAAAAATAACTTATACGAATGTTGCGCCAATTAATGCGTGGTTTAGCTTTGTTCCGTTGGCAAATTGCTCCATTTCTATCAACACGAATAACAATCCAATTCAATTAAAAACTTGCGATGACTGCACAATTTCAAAAATAATATCTACGAAAGATTCTATGCAAACGATTGCAAATTCTGAGTATATCTATATCAAATCTGACACTCGATACGAAGCGTATGTTGAATTTATGTATGTGCCAATAAATAACTAAAATGATAAAAAAATTCTGTCTTATTGTTTTATTTTTCCCTGTGCTTTTGTTCGCACAAAGAGGCACTTTAAAACCTGATGTCAAGCCAGAAATATCAATAAAAACAATTGATGCCAAAATTACTATTGATGACGATATAAAAACATGGCAAGTGTCTGATGGTTTATTTGTTTGCGGTGACACATCCGATTTTTGTTACGAAGTAAAAGAAAACGGCATTACGAAAATGATACATCAAAAAGATGTTTTCGGTTTCTTTTTTGAAGATGGAAATAAATATACAATTACTGTAAAAGCAGCATTAAAAAAGCCGCCACTTAGCGCAGATGAAACTATTTATACTTACACATTGGTGAAAATAATTTCTAAAAAACCAGTAGAAAATTACGCTTTAATTCCGACAGAAACTACAACAGAAAATAAATCTTCTACAATTTCTAAAGATGCGAATTCGATACCAACTGTTGCAGATCAGCAGACAATAGTTGCTCCAACAACATCTTCAACAACAATCGCTGAAACTAAATTACAAGAAGAAATTAGTGCCTTAAAAAAGCAACTAAAAGATTTGCAAAAACAAATTGAAACCATGCAATTGCAATTAGACATGCAGTTGCAGCTGTTTTTAAAGAAATAAGCTACTTAATTTTTTTACATTTTATTTTCAACTTATCTTCATTAATTAGTTGAATTATATCTGAATAAAGGTTTTTATATAAATTCCTTTTTCCGCAATTGCAATATTCTAATAATGGATCTTTATCAATTATTAATTTCTGAAGTTCAATTAAAGTTGGTACTTCTTTCAGTTTTGAATATTCGTCATAAGTAAAACTTAGAAATGCAACATTTGGTTGAATACCTTTATTATCAATCAAATAGCCATTTTTTAATTTTGTTGGCAATAGACTAGAATTAATATCTGTTGGACTTGGATAAGAAATAATTTTCGATTTATCATCTGATAACACAACTGGTACAAGATTAAAATAATCATTTTTTGTCTTATAAACAATAACTGGTTGAGTTGATTCAATTTTTTCTTCAACTGCAACTGTTTCTATTTTATCCAAATCTGCATTCTGTGTTTTTTGAGTTGATTTACAAGCATAAAACAGCATCATAATTGAAATATACATTAGTATAAGGGCGCGATATTTTATTCTATTTCTCAATAATAATTTTTTTAATTAACAAACCATCTTTCGTGTCAATATGCAATAAATATGCACCATTAGCTAAATTTTGAAGTGGAACTTGCAGAACTTCATTTGATTTTATTTCATTAAAAAACCCTACTTGCTGACCATCAATAGTGTACAATACTATATTATTTATAGTCGAGTTTAATTTATTGAAATCAATAGTAACATAATCTTTTGCAGGATTTGGGAAAACAGTAATATTATCAGAATTTAAATTCTCTTTTAATCCAGAAACGACAGACCTTGAAATGCTCATATCTAATAAATATGTTCCAATTTCTCCTGCAAAATATGGTGAAACCTGAAATATAACAGTACCACCATTATTAACTGCAATATTACCAGTCATAACATCATCAAAGGCATCAGACCAAGACGAACCACCATTTGTAGAATAAGAAAAAAGTCCATCTACAGAGTATATATTTCCATTTCCACTATTATATGAATCGTGTAAACGTGGTGAAATAGTATAATTAAATCCAGAAGGCAATACAAGTTTATAATAGTCATAATCAGTACTTACATGACAATTAGAACCCACTGTATTTTTGCTTGCGTTATTTCCTGAAAATGAAATTGGCAATGTATATGCAGTTGCAGCTGTATTATTATTTTCATATTGATCTGGTTGATAAGAAGGACCTTCTACTATTACATAAACAGGATTAGAATAATTAGAACTTCCAGCATAATACCAAGAAGATGAACCTTGTGTTTGATAAGCAACTTCCATCAAATATGTACCAGGTTCAACGGTAATAATTCCAGTAAAATTATTTCCACCTGGATAATGATAATTGTAAGGCAGTCCACTATTTTCATTTAGTATTTGGATATTTTGTGCCAAAGTTCCATCAAGATTTGAAAGATTTACTCTAAACTTACCAAAAAAGGTTGTATTGTTTTTATTTATAACATCAACATTTACAGTAGCAGATTGTCCTTTTATTAGCTTGCCACTATTATTAGTTATAGTAAAAACAGAATTTGTTTCAATATCAGAAGAATAGTTTATTTTGAATTGTTGCCAATTTGAATAACTACCATTGCCAATTACTTTCCAATCTTGTGTCGCAGTTTTATAAAATAATTGAGCATAATATGTTCCAGGAACAAAAGATGCAGAGCCACCATTATTAAATGTAACAGATTGATAGAATCCATTTTGAATAGAAGTAGATTTAATTTCCATAAAATCTACGAATTTATAATTACTATTAAATATTGCAGCACCGAGTTGTCCTGAAAAACTATTTGTACCCAAATTAGCAATATCAGCAGACAAACTAAAAGCACTTCTAAACCAAATTTGAGTGGATGGCATATTTATGTTTGAATACATTTTTAAATCAAAATTTTGAGTAGATGTACTACCATTCGGTTCAATTCCAATTACTGCTTGATGACCACTATTATAACTACCAGTTCCACCACCAGTTCCAATTCCATCAGGATTTAAAGCGTTAATATAAAAAAAACCATCGTAAGCACCAGCCCAACCCCAATTGAAATGAATGTAATTATTATTGTCATATCCATCTGCCACAAAACAATGTCCACCACCACTTCCAAAACCAGCGTATAACACAGGTCTTCCTGCATCTAACTCACTTTTAATGGTACTCATCCATTGCGTTTCGTTATAATTTACACGTTCAATTCCTCTTAATGTACTCTTATACCCAAAATAAGTTTTTAATGCGTACTCTGAACATGCTTGAGGTGTTGGACTATTAGTTATAACATAAGCGCCACTAGATTGTGGACTGTAATTCATATTTACACTTACACCAACTTGATAGGTTAAAGTTGCCACTGCCGAATTTGGACTATTCACTATATTAGGCATGGATGACCATTGATATGTTGTGCTTCCAAAATCTGCAGAAAGCGTACCATATCTGTCATGATTATAAGAATGAAAACCAGATCCGTTCGCAGGATAATTCCAAAATTTCATAATCTGTGTCATTGCAGTTGCAACACATCCTGAAACCGAATTATCAGGACAAAGTGCATTATAATAAGGTGATTGATTCCATTTTGTTTGTATTAATGGACTAACGCTACTGCTTCCACGAAGAGAAGTGTTAACTGTTGAAGATGACAATAAACTTTGCCATTCATTTCTTATTTCATCAGTCGCAGGAATTCCTTTTGATATAATATCTCTTATTTGGTTTTTATAACTTTCTAACCATTTAGATGTTTGAGGTGCAATATTATTTATATCTATGGTTTCTTCATCAGAATAACCAAGAATTGGCACTACATTGTCATCTGCAGAAACTAAAACAAACCCTTTTGAATTCGTATTAAATACATAAATGTATGGTGTTGTTTCTGAAAATGAATTGGCATCATTTGCTTTTGATCGAATTGTATATGCCAATGTCAATACCGTTGCATTTTTAGAAGAATTGTTTTTTAGAAAATGTAATCCAACAGTTTTGGCAGAATTCTCATCTATAAATTTAGAATAACTGAATAGAAATGAAGTGAATAACAAGATTGTTAAAATTGATTTTTTCATAGCTTTAGTTTATGGTTTTTAAAAATCTATTATTGAATTAAGTTATACAATAATAACACAATTTGAATTTAGTTCTAAAAAATTAATTTTAAAACTATTTTTTTTAATTTTTATCAACATATATCATGTTGATTGAATATGATTTTGTAAATTAGTGGAAAATAACTAAAGATTTAATGCATGTTTTGTATAAAGTGTGGCACTGAGTATCAAATAGAAGAACTTCCTGTTGGTAAATCTAAGTTTTGTAAAAACTGTGGCGAATTATTATATAAAGGTGACGCAACAAATTTTACTCAAAAACACACCACATATTTTGCACCCTTAGAAAACCAATCAAGAAATCAAACCTATTCTACAAATCAAAATAAAAACCTAAGAACTGCAACCTATATTTTTGTTGGCGTCTTGCGCAAGCGAGGCGCCGATTTCGAAAAAGCAAAAAAAAGATCTTAAATTCAATCATCAAAAAGTTTATTTCAGCACCTATGATGCTGTCTGGAGA
>CALLKF010000002.1 GCA_938008535.1 uncultured Saprospirales bacterium
TCTGGTAGCAATACTCCAAACAATGCTCCTTGCAAGTAGGCTTGTGGTAACAAACAAACTTGTGGTTGAGGAGGAATCACCCCTATCGTTACCGTTGCTGTATCACATTTTACTGGCGTTCCTGCATCACATACTTTGTAAGTGAAGCTGTCGCTGCCTGTGAAACCTGCATTTGGTGTATAGGTGTAGCTACCATCTGGGTTGAAGGTCACTGTTCCGTTCGTTGGATTGGTCAACTTCGTGAAACTCAACGGTGTGTTGTTGTCTGGGTCACTGTCGTTCGTCGCTACGGTGCTCGTCACTGGTGTACCTATCTTCGTCAACGTCGCATCGTCTACCGCTACTGGTGCTTGGTTGCCTGCTGGTGGCGTTGGCAATACATTTACTGTTACAGTTGCACTGTCGCATTTGCTTGGCGTACCTGCGGCAGGCGCTCCTGTATCACAAATCTTGTACACAAAACTGTCTGTACCTACAAAACCTGTGTTTGGTGTGTAAGTCACTGTACCATCTGGATTGTAAACTACTGTTCCGTTCGTTGGTGGTGTTACCGCACTTGGGTTACCCAATGGCAAGCCTTCTGGGTCGCTGTCGTTGGCTTTAACGGCTACCACGATTGGCGTGTTCTTAGTAGTTTGTGTATTATCGTTCACCGCTATCGGTGCATCGTTGGTCGCTGTTGGCGTTGGTACGATTTCTATCGTTACACAAGCGGTGTCTTTCAAACCGTTGGCGTCTTTCAACTCATAACAGAATTTGTCTTCGCCTGTGGCTGTTGGATTTGGTGTGTAAGTAATTGTACCATTAGGATTTACTACAACACTACCGTGATTTGGTTGGTCTGTAATCGTTACTGATGTACTATCAATTCCACCATCAATATCACTATCGTTTGTTAATATTCCAATAGTTACTGGTGTATCTTCGTTTGTTGTAGATAAATCTCTAACTGCTACTGGTGGATCATTTACTGGATTAATAGTAATATATACAATTGCCGTATCACAATCGCCATCTGCATCACAAATTTGATATATTAATGTATCATTGCCATTATAATTTGCATTCGGTGTGTAAACAATTTGATCATCAGTTGGATCATTTGGTGTGCCACCATCATTTACTGTTGCCGTTCCATGATTTGCATTATCTGTAACTGTTATTGTTCCAGTGCTTGCTCCATCTGGTCCAAATGTATCGTTCGTTAATACTGCTATTGTTACTGGTATATCTTCATTAGTTGAAGCTAAATCTCTATTTGCTGTTGGAACATTTTTAAGAACACCAAAATCTAAACCAGTTAGATTAACACCTGCAGTAGACACCGTTCTTTGAACTGGTGATGTGTTTGTCCAACCAGTATTAATGCCAGCACTTGGTGGTAAGCTGCCAACTGTACCATTAGTTGTTGATAATAATAATGGATAGTTAGTTCCTGTTGCCGGAACATTTGGTATTGTATAGGTACCATTTGCTGCTATTGGAACACTTGCTAATACTAACCCTGTTGAAGGATCTACTAAAATAGCAAATAAACCGCCACCATCAGTACCTGTTTCACCAGCTGTAAAAATATTTGAGAATGTACCTGCTGCACTACTATTTAAATCATTCCAAACAGTACCTGAAAGTGAAACACAACCTAATGCCAGAGGAAATGTGGCTGAAGTTCGTGTACCCCAACCCCAAGAATTAATTGTACGTACATTGCCAAAATCAGAACACTGTAATCCGTCTGTTTCGTTTGTACCAACAGCAGGTGCTGGTATTGATTGTAATAGATTACCATCACCGCTCCAAGCATGTGTAGGAATTACTGAACCAATAAGACTATTGTTTATCCCTCTACCTGTAGTGTTATTTGCATTATCACCTGAACCTGAACAACTTCCACCTACATTAGGTAATGAAGTAGAATCATCCCAAAAAAGTCTAGTATTAGGTATTACTAATGGTCTTTCTGTAGTTATACGAAAACCACCTTTATTTATTTCCGCATCGTAAATTGGTACGTTAAAACGACCTACTAATAAATCGGCACCTATTGTAAAGTTTGTACCTGTTGTAACTAGAGCACCTAATCCATTTAACCCATCCCATGCATATGTATTAACACCTGCTAATTTATCAAATTGTTCTACAAGTCTATCAATCGTACCTGGTTGGTAACCAGCAATACCATTTAAATCAAACAATAATTGTACATCTCCATCCTGTGGAATTGAATATCTAATATTATAAGGAGGTGCACACTCCAATATTACTGGAGTTAATAATGTTGGGTTGTTAGGAACTGTAGCAAATGGATATAAAATTGAATCTGGTAAATTTAAGAAAATAGGATACCCATTTGTTAAAGTTGGAGCCGATGCGCTATTTACAGATCTTCTGTCCACAGAGAAATTTCCAGTATTTGCAACTCCATATCTATTAACAGCCAAATTATAAGCAATTGGTTGAAACCCAACTTCAAAATCAAGCTTCATTACTACCCTTTCTGGTGTATATGCAAAATGAACAGGTGTTGAACTTGCAGTAACAATATTTGCAAATCCTGGAGCCGGTCCGATTGCAACATAACCCCATTTATCGCAATGAACCCTTCCGTTAAATCTAATATTTGAAGATGTTGCTACTTGTAAATCAAAATATGGTGCATAGCTCCAGTTCGTTAAAGGCAAAAGTTGTGATGCTCCGCCATCATTACTTCTATATAATTCTATCCAATAATCTCCATTCATTGTTGGCGTAAACACATTTGGATTATAACCTGCTGGAACTAAGCCACCAATATTTGGACCCGCTATAGCTTGTGAGTGTGTTTTAATAACACCAGTTGCACCTAACGAATCTAAAAAGATTGGACCACCTACTTGTGCATTAGTTGGATCATATATACGCATATACCAATTATTTGCATTAGTACCACCATATATTTTCCATTTAAACCCATAATAGAAATTTTCAGTTGTAAAATCCTTAATGTTAAAATAGATTCTGTTATCCTGAGAACAACCTAAGAAGGAGCCAGAATTAATAGAAGGCATTATTGCTAATGCTGTTAAATTGGCTGAATCTGGTGATACTGATGTTGTACCTTCTGCTTTTGCTTTCTGGAAGCTAAAAACCAAAGAACTCACTACAATTAAAGTAGCTAAAAATTTCTTCATGTTTAAAAATTTATGTGTAACTTGAGTCTTAGATGTTGCTGATTCCATATATCCTATTTTATAAATTCAATTTTTATGTTTCAAACGGATTTAATTAATTGCCGAATATGTCAATAACTATCTATAAATCAAACAGATAGATATGTAGATAATTTTAATTAACTATGTTTAACAAATTAAATGCAATATCAAAAAAATCTTTACGTTTCATTACTTGATTCTTATGTCGTAATTTGGTTTATATCGGTTGCGTACAAGTAAACTTTTTATAATTAACAAAATGTTATGAGACATTTTGCAGCAAATATATTGACTTTTATCAAAAATACACTCTTTTTAAAATGCAATTCAGACAAAATTATATAAACAACTGTTTATAATTAGTATTTGACGCAATACTGAAAGGTTGATTCAAGGGTTTAAAAGGTTTAAAGTTTATGTTTCTCTGCTAATTTCTTTTACAGATAGTTTCAAAATTAGATAATTTCAAGAACTACTGCACTGATTAATTGACATTAATTAATAATTTAACATTTTTTTAACAAATTCTATTTCGCTTCGATAAACTCAGCGTAATAATAAACAAAAGCAACTCATAGTGAGTTG
>CALLKF010000003.1 GCA_938008535.1 uncultured Saprospirales bacterium
GCATGAATACTGTTGTACCAAAGGTGATTTGTTTTTAAATAATCTTTATTGTATTTTTTGATATTTTCTAAATCTTCGCGCAATCTGTCATCTAAATAAGCAATTGCTTTTTGCATCATGTCGGCAATTTTTGTATCGTCTTTAATTTTTAAGACATCTAATTTTTCTAAATGACCCATGCCTTCGACAATATATTGCGTGATGTAACGATTGTCTTGCATGCCTGGAAACCAAGTGAAGCCACCGTTTGGCGTTTGCATTTGCAATAATTTATCAAATGCTTTTTGTTTTTCATCAGCCATTTTTTGCAAATCAAACAATAATGCGATTCGTTTCTTTTGTTCGGTTTCATTTTGAGCGTCGCGTACCCAAGGAGTTTCTTCTAACAATACAGATTTTAATTCTTGATTTTTTTCTAAGTTAGAAATCAACGCGTCTGTATTTTTCCATTTATCAAAAATGGTTTTGATTTTTGGATTTTGATTTGCGATATAAGAAGCCAACGAATTAGCATAAAAACGAGAAAATAATTGTTCTGCGCATTCGTATGGATATTCCATCATGTATGGCAATGCTTGCACAGCATACCAAACTGGTTGTGATGACATTTCTAACGTTAAGCTATAATTTTTTAATGTAGTGGATTTATTGTTTAGTAATTTATCAAACGTGTATGATTTTTTATCATTGCCTCGAACCCAAAGTGGCATCGTTTCCGTTACCATCATTCGATTTGGCAAAACAATTAACGATGCTTGTTCGCCATCACTGAAATTATCGGCTTGTGCAGTTACTTTGTACGTGACAGCATCAATGCCAGATGGAATTTTAAGCGTCCAACTTACCACGGTGTTTTTTCCTTTTTCAACCGAAAAATTGCGTTCACCAATCGTGTTGAATTGTCCGCCAACTGCTTCCATTATTTTAAAAGAAATTTCTTTCATGGTTGCTGCATCGTACAAAACTAATTCTGTTTTTCCTGACAAATCTTTATCAGATAAATTAGAAATTTTTGTAGCGAATTCGAACTTATCACCTTCACGTAAAAAGCGTGGTGCGTTTGGTGTTACCATCAATTCTTTTTGTGTAACCACTGATTTTGTAAAGTATTGATAATTCAATTCTTTGGTATGCGCTAAACCCAGAAAAATCCATTTGGTTAGAGCTTCCGGCATTTGGAAATTTAAGATGATATTTCCATCTGCATCGGTTTGTAATTGTGGAAAGAAGAACGCAGTTTCGTTTAAGTTGGTGCGTGGTGTAATATCTGGTTTTTTAGGTGGTGTGACTGGTTGTGCTGAATCAGTAGACCATGCAAATGATTCATCTTTTGATATCTTGTTTTTTACAGTACCTAATTGTGCAAGCTCTTCATTACTTGCTTTTTCTGATTCTAGCATTTTTGGTGCTGATGATGGTGAAGCGGTTACAGCCATATCATACATTACTTCACCTTTCATCATTACATCACCACCTCTTCCGTTGCCATAATAAAATCTATTATAACCACCTAAGCTTAATCCAAATAAATTAAGTGCATCGTAATTGTGCCATGCATACTCTTTATACGGATTCCAATCTTTTGTGGTATATAAATTACTCGCTTTTGTACCAAAGCAATCAGCACCAAAACTACCTAACCAACCATTGTATGAATTTTGTCCTAAATAAAAATTAAAGCTGTGTGGTAAAAATGCATCTAACGAAGCATCGTACATAGTTGCTAACAATTCGCTTGCATATTTTTCTTTGTTGGGTCCCGTAATTTTTAATTTCCATTGCTCTTTTGTGCCAGGCAATAATTTATCTCTGAATGTTAACCATTCAATTTTTAAACTTTTATCTTCATAAGAAACATATATAAAGTTTTTACCTAAAAAACTTCTGTTTTTATTTACGATAGCGTAGTTGATTTCGATACCACCTTTGTAACTATCTTTTATTGGAATTGTAAACGTTTTTATTTCATTATTGATAGCAATTGTTTTCTTTTCAAGAATAGTTCCTTTAAATCCAACTTCAATAATTGCATACGCATCTGCCATTGATGAACCAATTTGATATTGCACGTTTTCACCAGGTTTTACGGATGTTTTGTCAACATTAAAGAATGCAAATGCTTTTGGATTTGGTGTTTTTTCATTCATCGAATTCACAAAAAAGTTCTTTTTAATTTCGATGAGATTTCCATTTTTATCTTTACATGAAAACTCAATTAGATATGCGCCTGTCTGTAAACTATTTGGAGTTAACTTAATTTCTGTTTGTTTTGCAGTATTAAATGCATAAGAATTTACCAAGGCGCCTTTTTGCCAGTTGCTCATCAAATCTTCTTTGTCGTAAATCTCGTATTGAAAATATTTATCGTGTTCTGGTTTTGATAAGATAAATTTATCAGGTTGATTCCATAGTCTTGCTTTTTTAGGATTTAAAGGTTCTATTAAATCATAAATTTTCACAGTAACATCGGTTGGTTCTGGTTGTCCGTTTAAATTATTGGTGGTTACAGCAATTTTATTTTCTTTTGCATTGTCAATTTTTTCCGAAACAGAAACATCTGCATCAATAGCTAAATAGCCAACTCTTACTGACGTTTCTGCACTATGCGTTTCGCCAGAAATATCAACTACATCAACAGAAACAGCATAATTAAAATATGGTTTCATGTTTTTATCTAATGTCAAATCTGGAACTGCATTAAAATCAATGGTGAAATTTCCATTGTCATCTGTTTTCGTGGTGCCAACTGCAATAATTTTTTCTTGTGTGCGTGGAAACCAAGGACTGCGCCAGCCGAACCAACACCAAATTGGATATTGTGCTGTTCTGCGAACGGTGTATTTTACTTCTGCATTATCTAAATTTGCACCAGCGTACGAGACTGCTTTTCCTGTTGCGCTAACTTTATCATTTAAGTTGTATGCTTTTTTTATTGGATCAAAGGTCACTTCAAATTTTGGCCGTTTGTATTCTTCTATCTGAACTGCAGCACTTCCATAATCGGTAAATAATGTCATATTGCCTAACAAACCTGTGGTTGGTGCAGTGAACGATCCTGTAAATGATCCGTATTCGTTACTCGTAAATTCTTGTGTTTTGATGTCCTGATAATTAACATCTTTAAAAAATACACTGATTTTTTCCTTTGTGAAAATTTTATGTTTATCACCATCTTGTTGAGTAATAATTCCTTTAAAATAGATGGTTTGTCCTGGTCTATAAATACTTCTATCGGTAAATAAGTGCACTTGTTTTGAAGGTACTGGCTCTTGTCGTTCGTAGTAAGTATGATAGTGCGCTTGGTCACTCGTTAAGAAATCATCTTTGTAAGAAATATCAAACAAGAAATAATTATTGTTGTAATTGTAATTAGATTTTGATTCCATTTTTTTAGAAACAAAACCATTTGCATCACTTGTTGATGTGCCTAATTCAGTGCGTTTATACTTACGTGTTGAATAGTCATATTCATTTCTGTAAAACTTAACTTTTGCATCTTTTAACGGTTGTCCGCTGTTTCTGTCTAACACATATAATTCATAATTTTCTGAATTATTTTCTTTGGTAACGTAACTGATTTGAGAAGAAAATAAGGTAGTTACGGCAACCGCTTCTTTTCCTGCATCAATCAAAAACTTATCGTTGGTAGATGCAATAATTGCGTAATAACCTTTATTAATTTTATCAATTTTTATTTCTGTAGAATGATCTAAATAATCATCTGTAATTGGCAAATTCTGACTCCAAATACGTATTGGTTTAATGGCATTTAAACGTTTGATGATATCTTTCTGCGTTTCTTTATCTTTTAAATTAAAGATTTTGTCTTTATCAGAAAAATTGATTGGAATTATTTTTAGATAGATTTTATTGATGTTTTTAAAATTAACTAACGCTTTGAATGGTTCGTTCGGAATTACGGTTTCTTCGGTGGTTATGCTTAGATTTTTATGAAAGATAGTTTCGCGCAATGCAGCACAATTTGTAGCACCTTCCGTATTCGGATAGTTTTTTATTGTTTCATCACAAATTGCCAATGCCTCTTTTAAACCACCAACTGTTGATGTGTTTGCTTCTTCATTATTAGAATTTTTTTGAACAATAATTTGCGCTATTTCAAAATTTATGATTGCTGCAGTATTACATTTAGTGTATTCTGTTTTAATGCGTTTTAACGCTGTAAAATACAATTCTTCATTTTCAGATTTATTGAAATAATGTTCTTTAACAAACTGCAATCTTTTTAAATCAGCATCTGCTAATGCGTCTAAATTAGCATTATTGTTTAATCGAAACACCAACAAATCCTGATAAATTTTAATAGCATTGAAATCGCCAGAATTTGCATCGCTAGTATCTAATCTTATTTTTACGAACTCGTTTGCAGTTGCAAAATAGTTTGCATTATCAATACTAAACGCATCGGCTGGTTGATCGATGTTGCTTTTGGTATCACCAAAATAATCAATTGCTCTGTTTGCTAATAAATCATATAAAGTTGGCCGAAGCAATCTTGAACTTTTTTCTTTATTTAAAATTTCTGTAAATTCTGCAATTTTTGTGTTTTGCAAAAGTGTTTTATTTTCTAAAGAAGCTGAATAATTTTTATTGATCTCTTTAAACAAGGTTTTCAAATCCCAAGTTTGAAAGTCGTCTGATTGTTTTTCTGCAGTTTCGGTTCTGTTTTGAAATTTCCATGAATTTTGATTGAAATACTGAAAATATAATTCGGCTAAAATACTTTGCAAAATGGCTTTTTCATTACCAGTAGATTGTGCAATAGAAGATTTAATTTCATTTACAATTTTTACTTCTGATTGCTCTTCTAAAGTCATCATGTATTTATATTTATACAAAGATGCTTTTACAATTTGCGTTGTATTATTGTCTTTTCGTGCACTTTCAATTATTTTTTCTACTGCAGCTTGTGCGTCTTTGGTTTTGCCGTTATTTTCCAATTTTTCTACAGATTTCCACTGCGAATCGTAGTTATTTTGCGCCATTGCTTTTTGTTGAATGGTTAATAAAATTAGGATGATAAGTCCAGTTTTTTTGAATTGATGTATCATAATTTATAGCTAATTTATCTGATTATTTTTTTCACGCAAAGATTTAAAGAAGCAAAGTGCGCAAAGATTCTATTTGATTTTTTTACTTAATTTTATTGTATTCAAAATATTTTTTAATACGCAAAGCAACATTTTCTCTGATATTGATATAGAATAAACTATAATCATAGATATGATAATTTTTCATAGTCATTGGCACAAAACCTTCGCCTGGTTTTTGTATTTCTACAATTCCATTTCCATTTTTTGCACCAAACAAATGTTTAACAAGTTCATTTGATTTTTTGGTCAATGAACCTTTATTTTCTTGCGAAGAAACAAATTCTTTATTGGTTGTCCAATTCAATGGATTCACAGAAACTGCATTATTGTACTCAGGAACAACGGAAATAATTTTTGAATCCATACCAAACGTTGAATACGAAATATAGCCACCAAACGTATCCGCTTTTTCAGAAATTTTTAAATCTTGGAATTGATTTTCGTGCGTTGGAAAGCCAATGATATATGCTTCTACGAGTTGATTTTGCAATGGTTTTCCATCAAAATATTCGCGCAACAAACGTTGTGCATGCATGCTTCCTTGCGAGTGACCTGCAATAATAATTGGTTTGCCATTGTTGTAGTTTTTTAAATAATATTCAAAAGCATCTTTTACGTCTTGATAAGCAACATCAAATGCTTGTTCTGATTTTTCATTATTTTTAGTAAAAAAATTATGCAATGCTGCCTGACGATAGCGTGGTGCGTAGACTTTGCAACTTTCATTAAATACACTTGCCTGATATTTGATTGGAAAGTCATCTGTTTGGTTGTTGATTGCTTTGTTGTCAATATTTGCATTGCCTTTAAAGCCTGTAACATCTGTTGTTGGATGAATAAAAAAAACATCTACTTGCGCACTATCTTGTTTGTTGGTTAAACCATTCGGTGTCCAATCAGCATTGTCTTTCATTGTAGGCAAAGCTGCCCAATTTTGCTGATTGGAATAATCGGTTGCTAAGCTACGATAGGTAGTTGCGATGAAGAATAATATGATGAGTTGTTTTTTCATTTTATATTTTTTGACCTCACCCTGTCGAGCTTTGCTCGACTTCCCTCTCCAAATGGAGAGGGTGGTTCCGACTAGGTCGGAATCAGGTGAGGTTGTTTTCTATAACGCAAATTACATGCCTTTTCTTAAATGGTAAAATAATTTGCATTTTTTATGATACTTCTAACGCTGATTATTTGCCTCCAAGTCGAAAGCCAACCGTCTTTCTTAGGTTATTTCCATTATATTTAAACTCTATCACATCTTCTAGCAATAAGGTATGTATATCCTGTGTATTTCGTTGTTCGGCAGAAATTCCAGACATTCGTAAATTCTGATTTTTAATCGCTTCACTAACCGTTTGACGAACGGTACGTGCGTTGCCAAAAAATTTATCTTTGTTTTTATACAAGTCTTCAAAATAATTTTTCAAATGATCTAATGCTTCTTGCGTAGCAATAATATCTTCTTTTTTAAGATAGGTTTTTGCAATTTCCAACATCTGATCTGAAGTATAATCTTCAAAATGTAATTTTTTATCGAAGCGAGAATTTAATCCAGGATTAGAAGCTAAAAAATCATTCATGTTATCGGTATAACCAGCTGCAAACACTAAGAATTTACCACGATTATCTTCCATTCTTTTTAAAATTGTACTGATGGCCTCACCACCAAAATCGTATTGCGAACCTTTGCCTTCTGTGAGTGCATACGCTTCGTCAATAAATAAAACGCCACCCATTGCTTCTTCAATTTTTTCTGCTGTTTTGATAGCAGTTTGTCCAACATAACCAGCAATTAAACTTTCCCTATCTACTTCAACCATGTGACCTCGTTCTAAAATACCGAGAGCTTTAAAAATCTTACCTAATATTCGGGAAACAGTAGTTTTTCCTGTACCAGGATTTCCAGTGAAGACAGTGTGCAATGAAAATTTATTGAGTACATCTTTACCAATATCGTTGTAATATTTTATTAGTCGAACCAGTTCATCGATTTCCTTTTTTACATTTTCCAAACCAATCAATTCATTCAGTTCATCGAGTGCTAACATTAATTCATCGACGTTGACTGCTAATTTTAATTTTTTATGTTTTCCTTCTTCAAAAACTTTATTAATATCATCTAAAGTTATCGTTGATAAATTTTCTTTTGAGATGGATTTTTGGTCGGTGATTTGCATTAAGCGCAATGCCATATTTAGTTTCGCTTTATTGATAACACCTTCTACATAACGTGCATTTCCAAAGTTTTTATCTCGATTTCTAAATGCTTCGGTTAGTTCTTCACGCATTTCTTTTTGTGCATTATCTGCAATCGTTAATTTTAATCGATTACTGATTAACATACCAATATCAAACAGTTCATCTGGTAAATAATCATCAAAATTAAAATACTGAGAAAAACGAGATTTTAAGCCAGGATTGGATTCAATGAAAGCGCGCATTTCTTTTGGATAACCAGCCACAAAAATGGCAATATCGCCAGGTCCATCGCTCATTTCTTTTATTAAAATTTCAATTACTTCTTTTCCATAATCTCTGCTGTCTTCGCCACTTCGAGCAAGCGAATATGCTTCATCAATAAATAAAATTCCACCACGTGCTTCGTCAATTTGTTTTTGCACTTTCGGTGCAGTTTGTCCGATGTATTCGCCAACTAAATCTACTCTATCCACTTCTAAAACATGTCCTTTTGAAAGCAAACCTAATTTATGATAAATTTTTCCGAGCAATCGCATTACAGTAGTTTTTCCAGTGCCTGGATTTCCAGTAGCAACACTATGTAGTGAAAACATAGAGTCATCTTCAACACCTTGCTCTTTGCGAAGTTTATTAAAATTAATTAAGGTGATCTGATCGCGAATATGTTTTTTTACATTTTGCAACCCGATTAAAGTATCCATTTCTGCTAACAGTTGGTCTAATGTTTTATCATCTAATTTGGCAGCAACATCATTTTCACTTTTTGCGCTCGCAACGCCTGGAACCACCGTTCCATTAATCATTTCTACATCACCGTTTACAAACTCGTTTCCACACTCAAAAACAGCAGCAGCCACTAATGCATCCATAAAAACCAGCTCTAATGTATATTTATCATCTTTCCACGAGCCGCCATCGTCGGTGCCCCAACCAATATCAAATGTGTAAGTCCAATCTTTTTTATCTGTTTCAATTTTACCAACTCTTTTTATATTCGCTTTGTGTTGTCCTGCATCATCATAATAATTTAAATACAGTTCATAGTTCCAATCTTTAGTAGTCAGATTTTTTATTTTAATTTCAGCCCAAAGATATTTTGTTTCTGTTTTTGAAATTTTTGAGAAATAATTTCTTGCATTTGCTTCTTGTTTCCAACCTTCTCCATCACCAACATATAATTTCACATGTTCCACTTCAAAATATGGGTTTTTTTCAGCGGTAACTAATCCAATATCATTTACAAAAAACTGTTGCGAGCCAATTAATACATTATCAATATATGCTTCCCAAGTATAGCTACCTTTCATCCAATAAGTACCTACTTCTTTGTTGCCCCAGCCATCGCGAACCTGCACAATATTTTCTTCTTTTAGCACGTCGATTTCTTTCTCTAAATTGCATAACTCTTCTCTTTTTCCATTCGTGATATCGAATGCCTTTAAAGTGGCTTTGCATTTCCAATCTTCTTCATCAAATAATTTATTATAAAATGAAAGCTCGCTTCGAATGTAAGTGGTTTCGGCTCTATCGAATACTGTTCTGTATTTTTTGGATGAGTTTGCCATCCATTCATCTGAACCATAAATAAGCAGTGATTTGAATTTATAGTTTACCACCTTGTTGTTAGTTGATTTATCATTATTGTTATTTCCAAAAAACATTCTCTATCTTGATTTTAGTAAATTTAAGTATTGTTATGAAATATCCATCTAATTTTTTTACAACTTGCAATTATAATTGATTTTCTAAGTTACATTCATAAATTAATTTTTATCAAAAAAATAAAATCCTATGCAAAAGATATTGCTTTTACTATTTGTGTGTTGTTGTTTGCTAAGTTTTGGTGGCGAAAAGTACGATTGTATTTATAAGAAAAATTCAAAAATAGTTTGGACTCAAAAATATCCGTTTATAAATGCTGAAAAAATTATTTGGGTAAGTTGGAAATCTGAAGAAAAAGGAATGCCCAAAACAATAAAAGATTTTACAAGAGATAAGATTCATTGGGAGATTTTTTCTGATTCTGTTTCTATCAATACTACCAATTTAACAAAACTAACTGATATTTTATTCAACTATAACTATTCCGTAAAAGGCAATTACGATTTAAGTTCGAAGTGCTATAATCCAAGAGACGCGATATTATTTTTGGATAAAAACGGCAATTTAATTGATTATGTAGAAATGTGTTTTGAGTGTACCGATTATCGATTAATGACTACAAAATGGAAATTCGATTTCTGTGAAGGAAAACTGGATTTATTGAAGAAATACAAAGCATTGTTGTTCAAAAAATAATTTGAAGAATTGCGTATCTTTGCCACATGGAAAACGTGAAAAGAACAGAAATCTCAAGCATTGGCGAGTTTGGTTTAATTGATAGATTAACTAGCAACAACCTATTACTCAACACTTCATCTATAAAAGGCATTGGCGACGATGCTGCTGTCATAAAATCAGAAAAACACCAAGTAGTTACCACTGATATCTTGGTGGAAGGCATTCATTTTGATTTGGTTTATACACCATTAAAACATTTAGGTTATAAAAGTGTGGTTGTAAATCTTTCTGATGTATATGCGATGAATGCGATTCCAAAACAAATTCTGGTTTCTATTGCTATTTCTAATCGTTTTTCAGTTGAAGCCATTGAAGAAATTTATGATGGTATAAAATTGGCTTGCGAAAAATATGGTGTTGATTTAATTGGTGGCGATACTACGGCTTCCAACAAAGGTTTAATTATAAATGTGGTTGCCATCGGCGAGCAAGATATTGAAAAAATTGTTTACAGAAACAAAGCAAAAGAAGGCGATATTTTATGTGTTAGTGGTGATTTAGGCGGTGCCTACATGGGTTTGACTATGCTACAGCGCGAGAAACAAGTGTATTTAAATGCGCCAACTGCAGATATTAAATTAGAAGGCAACGATTACATTGTTGGCAGACAATTAAAACCAGAAGCACGCAAAGATATTATCGAATATTTTGCTCAAGAAAACGTGGTGCCAACTTCAATGATTGATGTTTCTGATGGTTTGAGTTCTGAGTTGCTACATATTTGTCGACAAAGCAATGTTGGTTGCCAGTTGAATGAAGTGGAAGTGCCGATTGCAAATGAAACATACGACAAAGCATTGGAATTCCACATCGATCCAATTAATTGCGCTTTGAGTGGTGGCGAAGATTATGAGTTGTTATTTACCATTGATAAAAAAGATTTATTGAAAGCACAACAACATCCGGATATTTCAATCATTGGCGAAATATTAGATGTTAATTTAGGAGTTAAATTATTTACGAAAGGTGGCAATTATCACGATATTATTTCATTAGGTTGGGACGGCTTGAAAGATGAAGCATAGTTTCAAGTAAAGAATGTAAGTTTAATTTCACGCAAAGAGCACAAAGTAGCAAAGCAAAAATAATATTAATAAAGCATAAATTGTGAATCGTAAATTTCACGCAAAGAACGCTAGGAAATAGTTGGTAAAAATGAAGAACAATCGATATAAAAAAATTATCAGAACGCATTACCTTTTTTGTGCTTTAGTAGTGTTGTTTTTTACTGTTCGGTGTAAAAATATTGGCGATGATATTATTGCCAAAGGTCCAGTAATTACTAAAGATGTAGCCATTTCTGATTATACAAAAATAAGTTTAGATGTTCCATTTTCATTGTATTATAAACAAGATACGGTTGCTTATTTGCAGTTACAAGGTCAGCAAGAAATAATAGATTTAATCGATGCAACAATATCAGATGACGAATTAAAACTAAAGTTCACAAAAAAAATAAACACTGCAAACATCAAACCTGTTCGCATCATCACAACATCTAAAAATTTAGCGCAAATTATCAACAATCAAGTTGGTGTTTTTTTTATAAATGATAGTTTGTATTCGCCAACACTTACACTTACCAACAATAATTTAGGAAGAATTTTAATTAATAAATTAGGTTGCGAGTATTTAAATGTAACATCAAACAACACCAATGAAATCAACATTTCCAATGGAAATATCGATAGTAGTTTTGTGACGATAAATGGTGCTGGAAAAGCAATTTTATTAAATCCAATTTCTAACTATAGCGTTGCATATCTTAACGGAAATGGAAACATACAACTCAATGTTCGTGATACATTAACTGCAACTATTATTGGCGATGGCACGATACAGTATAAAGGAACCAACAAAGTAAAATCAACCATTACAGGTAAAGGAAAAATAACGAAGTTGTAATTCTTTTAATAAACTTGGACTCAAAATTGCAGTATTTGCTTAATTAAACTAATTTTAAAAGAAATCTTCTTTAAAACGAACAAACGATGAATAAATCAATCCTGAAAATTGCAATTGTAATTTTAGTTTTTTTAGTGACAACAACTGCTATTGCACAATCAACTGCAAAAAAAAGCTCAAAGAAAAAAACTACCACAGTAACTCAAAAATTACCACCAAACACTAAACTATTTTATATTGATGCTGAACGCGCAAAATGCGAAGGCGTTACTACAATGCAATGTTTAATGGTAAAAAAACAAGGACAAAAAGAATACGAATTATTTTACGACAACATTGAAGGTTTCAATTATGAAGCTGGAAACACCTACACAATTTGGGTTCGCGAAGAATTGAAAACACCACCAATTGCAGCAGATGAGTCAATGTATAAATATGTGTATGTAAAAACAATTGCTAAGAAAAATATTTCAAACCAAAACAATACAACCGTGAAAGATGATATTTCTAAACCACTAAGTGGAATGAATTTTTCTAATCAAACAACCTTAATTGTAAATGAAGAAAAAACTGCTT
Organism: uncultured Saprospirales bacterium; assembly: GCA_938008535.1. GTDB lineage: Bacteria > Bacteroidota > Bacteroidia > Chitinophagales > JADIYW01 > JADJSS01. The sequence goes on from CALLKF010000003.1 coordinate 12,129, forward strand.
GCGAAGGAAATCCAGATACGAAATGTTTATTATTAAAAAAAGAAGGAGCAAAAGAATTTGAAATTTTTTATCAAGGAATTGCTGGTTTTGTTTTTGAAGAAGGTTATCGACAAACGATTTTAGTAAACGAACGTCATGTTGCGAATCCAATGGTGAAACAAACCGAACCAATTTATTCTTTAATTAAAGTAATTAAGAAAGAAGAAATGAAAAACATAACCGTTGGCAAAGAAAAAATATTAATTATTAATGAGGAAAAAACTGCTTGCGAAGGCAATCCAAATGCAAAGTGTTTATTGATAAAAGAAGAAGGCACAAAGGAATTTGAAGTATTTTATCAAGGAATTACTGGTTTTGTTTTTGAAGAAGGTGTGCGACAAACGATTTTAGTTAATGAACGCTATGTTGCAAATCCGATGGTGAAACAAACCGAACCGATTTATACATTAATTAAAGTAATTCGTAAATTAAAAGTAAGCGATGTGCCATATGCTGCACCAGCAGTTCCAATATCACCTTTAGATAAAAAATGGATTTTAAGAAAAATGAAAGAAAGTGATACGTCAAGTTTTGCAATTGATGACGATGGCGTTTGGTTACGATTGAATTATGGTGAAAACAAATACGAAGGACAAGCACCTTGCAACAGTTTTTTCGGTGGTTTCAAAACCGATTTGATTTCATCGTTCAAAGCATCTTCACCAGCTTCTACAAAAATGTATTGCGACAACATGCCTTTAGAAAATTTATTCTTTAAATTATTAGAAGCAGCAAATTCTTACGAATTAAAAGACAATAAACTTTCCTTGTTGAAAGATGGTAAGTTATTAATGCTGTTTGAATAAAACAAAATCAACTTTTAAGTGTTTTAGTTGAATGAACATTTATCTAAAATTATTTATTAGCATCATCGTGTGTTTGGCTGTTGGCGGAATTTCTGGCTACTTAACCACTTCAGAAATTACTACTTGGTATGCAACATTGCAAAAACCAAGCTTCAATCCACCAAATTATTTATTTGGTCCAGTTTGGACTATCTTGTATATAATGATGGCAATTTCTTTTTGGTTAATTTGGAAAAGTGATGCTTCAGAAACTTTGAAAAACAAGGCAATATTGCTGTTTGGTATTCAACTTATTTTAAATTTTTTCTGGTCGATTATCTTTTTTAGTTTGCATCAGTTAGGATTTGCTTTAGCAGAAATTATTGCGATGTGGGTTTTTATTCTACTGAGTATTTTAGCATTTTATCCAATTTCAAAACCAGCTGCTATTATGCTTATTCCTTATTTATGTTGGGTAAGTTTTGCTTCGATTTTAAATTTTTCTATTTGGAGATTGAATTAGAAAATAATCGTCGAACGATTTGAAATCGTTCGACAACTACTCTTATATTAAATTAAAAAAAACTGATTTTACATTGGATAGTCAGCCGTTGGTCCATACATACCTGGAACCGCAACACCTAACAAACGTAAATAAACCGTTAGTTGTCCACGATGATGATACAAATGATTAAATGCAGAACTACGCAACACTGCAATTTTTGGCATCGTGAAATAAATTTTTTCACCATTACGCATCGTCCAATTTTCGTTTACTAAAATTTCTGCAGTCGTATTTTTTATAGATTCCAATGCAGATGCTACTGCATCGTCATGAATTTTTAATAACTCTTCAGTCGTAGTTGCTTTCTTTGGATTGTATGGCTCTGTCGCAAAATCTAATTCGCTGCGTTCTAATGTAATCGGAACCCAATTTGGTAAATCTGCAACATGTATTGCTAAATTTCCAAGCGACATTGATTTTTCATGCGGTTTCCATGTTGGATTATCCAAAGGCACGCTTGCTAATAATTTACGGGTGCTTGCACATTCATTCGTGTATTCGTTAGTCAAACTTTTAATGATATCAAATTCCATTTTTTTGTTTTTTGTAAAAATAGTTTATTTTTTTAAACCATAAAAGATAATGTATCTATAATGAAAAGAAGATTGTCCTTTCTAAAAAAAAATTATAATTCACTTTTCAACCAATGATAATATCTACTTGATAACATTCATTTGCAAAAAAGGTATTTTGTGGCGGATTTTTTGCAGACATGATGTTAACCGACGAAGAAAAAAGAAAAAAAAAGATGAAGAAATTTATTCTTACACTATATACTTTATTGTTTTGTATGTTTTTTTGTTTTTGCCAACAGCAACCCAAAAGGCAAAAAACACCTACTGGATTTGAACAACCTGAAATAAAACCAAAAGAATATTGGAGCTTTTTTAAAGAACCCATTGATTTACAGGATTCTGATATTGTAAAAAAAATCCATGCACTTGATTGTTATTTTGAAAAAAAGGTAGATTCTAATGGATTCAATGGTTCAGTACTGATTGCCTATAGAGGCACTAAAATTTTTGAACGTTATTACGGATATAAAAATTATCACACCTTTGAAAAGATAACTCCAAAAACAACCTTTCAGATTGCCTCCACATCTAAAACATTTACTTCTGGTGCCATATTATTATTGTTACAGCAAAATATGTTGTCGTTAGAAGATACATTGCAGAAATTCTTTCCGAATTTTCCATATAAAGGAATTACAGTTCGCATGTTGCTAAACCATCGTTCTGGTTTGCCTAATTACTTAAATTTTTCAGAAACTTACTGGAAAGACAAGTCTAAATTTATGAGCAATGAAGATGTACTGGATATGATGGAAATTAAAAAACCAAAAGCATTAACCAGTCCAGACACACGATTTTTTTACAACAATTCAAACTTTGTTTTATTGGCTCTCATTGTAGAAAAAGTGTCTGGTGTACCTTTTTGTGATTTTGTGCATCAAAATATTTTCTTGCCATTAGGTATGACCGATTCATGGTATTTTGATCCAAATTGCACGCGCTCATCAGCATGCAAAGGTTACAAAGGCAGCAGTTGGCGCGAAGATGATATTGTTTACACAGATGGCGTTATTGGCGATAAAGGTATTTACAGCACTGTTCAGGATTTGTACAAATGGGACATGGCGCTCACTGCTGGCAAATTCATCAAACCAGAATTATTGGGCATGGCGTATACACCGCAAAGTTTTGAAAAACATGGTTCTAAGAATTATGGTTTAGGTTGGCGCATGCAAGATCAGCCAGACGGTTCGCGTTTAATTTACCACAATGGTTGGTGGCACAGCTACAACTCAGTGTTCAACAGAAAAATCAGCGATAAAACTACCATTATTATTTTGAGTAATCATTATAGCACTAGCGTTTACAAAATTCAAGGAATTTGGGACATTTTGTATGGAACTGGTGTGGTTTCTGGTGCTGGCGATGAAGAAAATAGCAGCGATGCCACAAAGAAACTCAATTCGGATAGCTTGTTGGAAATTCAAGGAAAATAATATCTCTTTAATCCTAAAATCCATTCATCCAATAAATCTTAATTCAGACATCTACAAAATAAAAAATCCTGGGGAACCACCCACCAGGACTATTTTAAACCAACCAAATGAAAAGATTATTTTTTTAGCAGTTTCCTACTAAATTTTTCATAATAATTAAGTAACAATTCTCGTGCCAAACTGCCTTTTTGTTGGTTAAATATTTTTGCTTTTTCTGATTTTTTCTTCCAATTCACGTTTCTGTTCCAGTTTTTGGTTTATTTTCCACTCTTTTTGTAAAACATTCTGTTTAATTTCTTCAATGGCATCATTTATTATTTGAATGATGGTGGTGTTTAACTCTTGTCCTTCCGGATGACTATTATCCAAAAAGGTTTCTAATAAACCATGCGTTACTTCTTTAATACCTCGAGTATTATTAGGGTCGATGATGTCTTTCATCAATTTATCAATGGTATTAAATGTGATATCAGCTACAGCTTTATCCAACATCTCCTGAAAAATTTTGCCTAAACCTGGAATATAACGCAATGCATCTACTGTATCGTTTTCGTGAATGGCTTCACTGATAATTTTTTCTACATAAACTTTTATTTCGCGTCGATATTGTGTGTACGACAAATTCATGGCTTCGCCAATTCTATTCGACAGATAATTTACGATAATGTCTTCTTTCGGTTTAATTACATTTGCCACAATTTTATCAAGCAAAGGCGAACCTTTCTGAATTTCTTCCTGCGTCATGGTCAGCATTTTGGCAATCACACGGTCGGCAACTTCTTCTATCACCACTTCAGAAACAAACGCAGATTGTTTAAACACAAATGTTTTTGTAAGATCAAAAACACCTAAGCGCTGTAAACGATACACCAAACCAAACAAGCGAATAAAACCGAAAAAATTCAATCCATTTAAGATCGGAATGCACATAATAACATCGTACCAATGCACAAACGGATAAAACCACCAGCTATCATATTTTTTGCGGTAAATACTACGAATCCACCTAAAAATGAGTTCAGCAACATAAATTCCAACAAAAATTAAATCATAATCCAATACATGTGGATATAGTTGCGTGTTATACCAATTATAAAAATCAGAAGAAATATAGTGAACGCTGGAGCTGAAAAAACCGAACTGAAAAAGAAAGCCAAAAAACAAATACATTAAATTGATGGCTACAATAATAAGCATCAGTAAATCCATCCAAAATAAATGCGAAGAATCTGCAGTACGTAATTTCTGCATATCAATCTTAAACATTCTGCGCGCTTTATCTAACATACAATGAAGATAGAAATTTTATTTATTTTCTAATGTTGTTTGTATCATAGAGTTTTGCATTGGTTTGTGTCCTCTCAAACCAAAATCATTTTAATAAGCGTTGTTTTTAAAATTCCACTTAAAATTTAATAAACCGTTCCCAACATGATTTTTCCAGCAGTTCACGGTCATCAGGATGTGCAATATCAATGAGTGCTTTTGCACGTTGTCGTAAATTTTTTCCATACAGATACGCAACACCAAATTCTGTAACAATATAATGCACATGACCTCTGGTTGTTACCACGCCTGCACCTGTTTTTAAGTAAGGAACAATTCTGCTTTCTCCTTTTTTAGTACGTGAAGTAAGTGCAATGATAGGTTTGCCACCTTTGCTGAGCGCAGCACCACGGATAAAATCCATTTGTCCGCCAATACCACTATAAATTTTTGTACCTATACTATCTGCACAAACCTGACCAGTAAGGTCAACTTCGATAGCACTGTTAATGGCCACCACTTTCGGGTTTTTGCTGATGATGTGTGGGTCATTCACAAAATCAATATCGAGAAATGCAAATGCAGGATTATCATTCACATAATCATATAATTTTTTTGTTCCGACAGCAAAGCCAGTTACAGTTTTATATGGATGAATTATTTTTTGCGAATTGTTGATGATGTCTTTTTCAAACAAATTAATAATTCCATCGCTACACATTTCGGTATGAACACCCAGGTTTTTATGATTATTAAGCGATTTTAAAACAGCATCCGGAATGGTGCCGATACCCATTTGCAAAGTGCTGCCATCTTCGATCAGCTCTGCAATAAATTTTCCTATACGCAATTCTTCGTTGCCTAATTTTGCGCTGTAATCCACTTCATGTATTGGATTTTCTGCATAAACAAAAGAATGAATTCTGTCGGTATGTATCATACTATCGCCATGTGTTCGAGGCACATTCGGATTCACCTGTGCGATGATATGCTTAGCGGTACTTACTGCTGCACGTGCAATATCTACACTAACACCTAAAGAACAATAGCCATGTTTATCTGGTGGTGATACCTGTATTAAAGCTATATCTAACGGAAGAATGTCATTTTTAAAAAGATCCGGAATGTCGCTTAGAAAAACAGGAAGAAAATCTGCCCTGCCATCGTTGACTGCATTTCTCACACTATCACTTACAAAAAGACAGTTGAGATGAAAGGAGTTTTCATATTCAGGCTTGTCTACCATAATATCACCTAAAACAGAAATAAAGGTAAGTTCTACATTGCGCAGACGTTGTGATTCTTTCGCTAACGCATGCAGCAAAAACAATGGCGTCATGGCACTGCCATGTACAAAAACACGGTCGTTACTTTTTATAATAGAAAGTGCATCTTTGGCAGATTGATAGGAAATTTCTTTATACATGATATTTGGTAAAACTAAGAAATTACGGTGGATTTTGAAAATGGTGTATCATTATGAATACGTTCTTTACGTATTCACCGACCTTGGTTTCCAGCCAAATAACTAAAACACCAAAGCAGTCTATTGAAAAAGAGGCAATGTTGTTCTTTTGCCTTTATTGGCTTGTAGCCAACAAACAACCATCCAGATGATATTATGATATTTATACTTTACAGACTGTAGTTTTGTTGATTGAAAACCAACAAAGGAAATGGAGAGAAAAAATCAAAAAAACGCACGGAAGCAAGCATGAAGCGCTTGGAAGCCACATTGAAGCATGCGGAAGCACTTGTGAAGCACACAGAAGCCAAGTTGAAGCGTCAAGAAGCAAGCATGAAGCGTCAAGAAGCAAGCGTGAAGCGTCAAGAAGCAAGC
>CALLKF010000004.1 GCA_938008535.1 uncultured Saprospirales bacterium
TGTGAAATATCTTTTACTTGATTGACAGTCTCTCCAAATTTCTGAAAGTTCTCACTTAATTTTTTGATGTTAGCAGGATTCATATTGGCTTCTTCCAACATTTTATCAATTTGAGCTGTTGATGAACTGCCGTTACCAGAACCGCCACCTAATCCTACCGGAGTTGGTTTGAATTTAATCCCTTTTCTATACGCCTCAACGTGAGGGTTTTCATCCAATCCTGGATAGTATTTTTCCCAATAGTAATCTGGTTCTGGTGGAATTAAACCTGAGATAGCAAAGATTACTGCTTCAGTTAATAAACCTACAGTTAATGCATAGCCAGCCCAAGAAAAGTGTAAAATTTTTGCCCAAGCACCTATAATTACTACTGCTGCACCCACACCAAACAGCATATTTTTTGCGTTTTTAAAGGATTTCTTTTTGTAAAATGGAATTGAAGTTGCCATAAAATTGTGATTTTTTTGGTTAGTTATTTAATTTAATATGTTTAACGTTTTAAAAAAGAATTTATTGTGTAATAAGGTAATTAATTACCGAAATCATTCATTGAACGACCCATAAATGGTAATAAACATCTAAAACCAACATATGATTTAGCAGAGTCCTGATATTCGTATGATTTTGTACCACACTGTAAGAAATAAGCGATGTCTTTCCAAGATCCACCTCTAATTACTTTGCGTTTCATTACGTTTGGATCTTCTTCTTTTGCGTCATATCTAAAATCTGGTTGTTTATCGTGAATAAATGCAACCGCATCATCTTCATAAGCTGTAGAAGTCCATTCAGCTACATTACCTGCCATATTATATAAACCATAATCATTTGGCCAGTAAGATTTTGCATTTACTGTGTAGAAACCACCATCTTCTGGATAATTTCCACGACCTGGTTTGAAGTTTGCTAAAAGACAACCTTTAGTATTTCGGATATAAGGACCACCCCAAGGATAAGGAGAAACATTTCTTCCACCACGTGCAGCATATTCCCATTCGTATTCTGTTGGTAAACGGAATTGATCGATTGGTGCTTCACCTTTACTTAAACGTAAACCATTCCACATCAACGTTCTCCAAGCAGAGAAAGCATTACATTGATCCCAAGTAACACCTACAACCGGATAATCATCATAAGCTGGATGTGTAAAATATGAACGAGTCATTGGTTCATTATAAGAATAAGAGAAATCTCTAATCCAAACCATTTCATCAGGATAAATTGCAATTTTCTTTCTTTCGATGAATGCACTTCTAGGTTTTACTTCTTTGTCAGTAGGACGTTGAACTGATGCTTCTTTCCATTTGAACCAAGTATATTCGTAAACTAATTTACGTGGATCAATTTCTTTTTTGCCATCAATACGGTCAGCTTCTGAATAGAACATGGATTCTAACTGAGAACCTTCTTCCGTTGCAGAACCACCAGTATTCCAATTCATATCAATTGGCATTTCCCAATTTATTGCCTGTTTACCATTCTCACCTTCCTTTAAGTGGTCGCCACCTAGCATTTGATGTGCTATTGAATCACGAACACGTTCAACAAATTGACGGTATTCATTATTTGTAATTTCAGTTTCATCCATGTAGAAACCTACAATTGAAATCTGTTTCATTTTTGTATTGAAAGCATAATTTACATCTTGATCTGACGGACCTGCATGAAAAACACCAGAAGGAACATAAACCATACCATAAGGCAAAAGATTATTGTCCCACTTTGGTCGCTCTTGTGCTCCAATCAATTGACCGTCTGTGCCAGCGGTTTTACCACCTTTACAACTTGCTAAAAAAATAGCAATTACTGCTATCAATGAAATCTTTAATTTGTTCATCTTACTTAGTTGTTTACGTTTTATATCCTAATAAGTTTTGTAAAATTAACTAAAAATTTATTTACTTGTACACAATAGTGGTTAAAATCAACTATTTTTTAATACACATTTTACAAAAAGCGTGGATTATTTATGATTTTAGGACTTTTATACATTTTGCTGTTTGGCAATATGTAATTTAATGTCACTTCATGTGTACCATTATTAATTTTTGCTAATTTATTTAAATTTACGTCATAACTATAAATTATATTCAGATTCTTCACTGGAATAATATTTATTACTGGTGATAACGACTCAAATGCTTTTTTATTGTATCCACGAACATTTAATCCTAGATAAACATATTCCTTGTAGCCAGCCATCACACTAAAATCAGTTTGAAATTCTTTAAAATCAGTTGAAAACTGAACAGACGGTTTTAATTTAAAATCTTTTCCGATACTTATTTTACTAGTGATAAATGTTTGAAAAACACCACCATATGTTGGTTTTAATGTATTTAAATCTCCTTTAAATTTATCCTTTGCATTTATTAGATTTGAGTAATTGACTCCAACTTCAATAATTTTATGCAGAAGTGCAATACCTATAGATAAATTTGGTTTGAAACTTTTTTGTTTTTGATTTGACAAAAAATCATCATTTAAATCGCCATTGGTGCCTTGTGGTGTTACTAATTTACTTCCATCTAATTGAGAAATATTTACACCTGCATTAATTCCAATTGAAATTTTAAATTTATCTTTTATTGGTTGAATAAATGCATATCCAACGTTAAGCCAAGTATTGTTAAAAGCACCTAATTGATCATTAGTAATATTAAATCCAATTCCACCATGAGCAACTGGAATTTCTGCATCTGCAAAGATGTTGATTGTACGCGGTTGTCCATCTAATTTTGCCCATTGATGGCGATAATTCACTCCAAAATTCAATCCATTTTTACTACCATAAAATGCAGGATTAATTAACTGTGACTGATACATGTAATGCGACGAATTTGGTTGAATTTGCGAAAATACAACTACACCAAATGCACACATAAAATACATGCAAAATACAGTTCGTAAAATACTTTTGAAATAGTACATATTGTAAAAATAGGAAAGAAAAATTAAAATGAGGCAGATTTTTTATTAATTGATTCCATATTTAAAAAATCATTTGCCCTACTGATTATTGTTATTTTTTATTGGCTGCCTTGATGTATTTTTTTATGGCATCCACCAGGGATGGATTTTCAGGAGTTGGTGCAAAAATATTTACATTCAATTTGTGTCCAATCACAGTTTCAGCAGTGTTGTTGCCGAAGATTGCTAAACGAGTTTCATCTTGTGTAAACTTTGGAAAATTAGTGTATAAAGAATCAATAGCTGAAGAATTAAAGAACACCAACATATCATATTTCACATCACTTAAATCATTTAAATTACTTGCAACTGTTTTGTAAATAATTGCTTCCGTGTAAGGAATATCATGTTTGCTAAAAGCGTCCGCTAAAGCTTTATCTTTTAGGTCTGAACATGGCAATAAATATTTTCCGTCTTCCTTGTGTTTAAGAATTACTTCTGTTAATTTAGGTAGTTTTCCATCACCAAAAAACACCTTACGTTTTCTGTATTGGATAAATTTTTGTAAATACAACGCAATAGCTTCACTAAGACAAAAATATTTATTGTCCTCGCTAATTTTCACTCTCATTTCTTCGCAAATTCTAAAATATTGCTCAATGGCGATTCGACTAGTAAATATGATACATCTGAATTGTTCAATGTAGATTTTTTGTTTTCTAAATTCAGCTGCAGATATACCTTGAACATGTGTAAAAGGACGCCAATCTATTTTTAATTTAAATTCGTTTGCTAAGTCAATATATGGTGATTTTCCTAGCTCAGGTTTTGGCTGTGAAATTAAGATCGTTTTTACAGGTTTTAATTTTGCAGGATTTGTAATTACTGGTAAAGGTTTTGCTTCAATAACTACTTTTTTGAGATTTTTGGATGCAGGTTTTGCAATCAGTTTTTCTTGGATTGTTATTTGAACAGTTTCAATTTTAGTTTTAATCTTTTCAACTTTTGCTATTTTTACAGCTTGTTTTGCAATTTTAACTATTGGCGTTGATTTTATTGATTTTTTGGGTTCAACTATAGTTTTTGCTTTAGCTTTTTTTGTTGCAG
>CALLKF010000005.1 GCA_938008535.1 uncultured Saprospirales bacterium
CAACTCACTATGAGTTGCTTTTGTTTATTATTACGCTGAGTTTATCGAAGCGAAAAAAATATTTTTTCAAAAATTTATGGAATTTGACAGGTTCATGTATCTCAATAGTATAAAATACAATCATGAAAGAGCAACTATTCCATTTTATTTGGCAACACAAACTATACAACACCAAAAACCTAACCACAACAGATGGCAGCCAACTGCAAATTTTGGAAGTTGGAAAGCATAATAAAGATGGCGGTCCAGATTTTTTACAAGCCAAAATTAAAATCGACGATGTAGTTTTACTCGGAAATATTGAATTGCATATTCATACGTCTGATTGGAAATTGCACAACCATACAAACGATAAAAAATATCAAAATATAATTTTACATGTAGTCTTTTTTAATGATGGTGAAGACGAAATGAATTTGCCAACACTAGAACTGAATGGACGAATTTCGCCTATTTTATTAGATAAATATGAACGCTTGCAAATTTCTAAACAAGATTTGATTTGCAAAAACATGTTGCACGAAATCGATGATTTTACTATCGAAAGTTGGAAAGAAAGATTGATTGCCGAACGCATAGAACGCAAGTCAAATTTAATTTTGGAAGATTTAAAACAAAATGGAAACGATTGGGAAAAGACATTATATCATCTCTTAGGAAAATATTTTGGCAGCCATATTAATTTCTATGCATTTGAATTATTGGTGAATCGTATCGATTATAAAATTCTATTAAAACATCAGCATAACATTTTTCAGCTGGAAGCTATGTTATTTGGTGTTGCCGGTTTTTTGAATAAAGATTTTGTAGAAATTTATCCAAGAGCATTAAAAACAGAATTTCAGTTTCTAAAACATAAATATAATTTGAAAGAAATGCAGGAATATCATTGGCAGTTTCTGCGTATTCGACCTTCGTCTTTTCCTACCATTCGCATTGCGTTGTTTGCGCAATTAGTTCAAAAAATGCCTTTGTTTTCAATAGTTTTAGAAGAAGAAAATATCGAAAAAATATTGAATAAAATAGAAGTTTCCGAGTATTGGAAATCGCATTATGTGTTGGATAAATTGAGTAAATTTCGCAACAAATCGTTAGGTGAAGATTTTAAGCAAATGCTGCAAATAAACGTGTTTTCACCTGTTTTATTTGGATATGCAAAACAATACAACGACATGGATTTAGCAGAACATGCTATTGATTTATTGCACAGAAATTACGCTGAATACAATGTAAAAATGGAGCATTTTTCTTTCACAAAAATACAGCTAAAAACGAGTTATGATTCGCAGGCAATGCTTGAGTTGTATGATAATTATTGCATTAAGAAACGATGCTTAGAATGTTGTATTGGAAATAAAATTTTACGCAAGACAACTGCAATTAATAAAGTTGAAGCATAAAATTGCATTTTACATAATTCATTTCTACCTTTAAACTATGTTAGAAAAATCGTTTAAAATATTTCAATCTAAAAGCTTGCGCGATATTATAGAACGCAGCGTGTATGGTGTGTGCTCGTATCTTGGAAGAAAATTATCGATGCCGACAAAAAAGATCCGATTGTTTTTTATTTATACTTCATTCATCGCATTTGGCTCGCCAATTATTATTTATTTGATACTAACTTTCATACTTAATTTGCGCTACATGATCAACAACAAACGCAATCCGGTTTGGGACATTTAAGTGCTGTGAAAAATCAAGCCGAACATATCGAACTTACTCAAGATCAGATCATCCAGAAATTAGAATCATTTTGTTCTTATCGCGAAAGATGTACGTCAGAAATTAATCAGAAATTATACCAGCTAAAAGCAGACGTAAACGATTTTGAGTTCTATATAAATTACCTGAAAGAAAATAATTTTTTAAATGAAACTCGTTTTGCCAATTCATTTGCACGTGGAAAAAATACTATCAAAAAATGGGGTCGAAAAAAAATTGTGATGGAATTAAAATCCAAACAAATTGATAATACAACGGTTCAGCAATCATTATTGCAAATTGATGAAGGCATGTATTTAATTAAATTGCAGGATGTATTGGAAAAGAAAAATCGACAATTGAAAGAAACAGATGCTTTTAAACGCAAGCAAAAACTCATACAATTCGCCATGCAAAAAGGATACGAATATGAAATCATTAATGAAGCATTGAAAAATATTGCTTTTTAATTTTGTTATAATAACCACTTAAGGAACATAAGAATGAAAAGAAAAAAGAGAAGAAAATTAATTTAGATAGTTCCGATACTTCGGAAGAAAACTAAGCTTTCTTGTTTTCTATTTTTTACAAACACCTTTTATTTAAAATTAATCTTCTTATGTGTCTTAAGTGGTTAAATTTTTATTTAGTATAGTTTGTAATTATTTTTTTACATTTATAAAATGGAAAGACAAATATACACAGAAGGTTCGCCTTGGGAACCAATTGTTGGCTACGCGCGCGCTGTAAAGATTGGCAACATTATAGAAATTTCAGGAACTACAGCAACCGTAAACGGCGAAGTAGTTGGTAAAGATGATGTGTATTTGCAAACAAAAACCATACTGCAAAAATTTGAAAAAGTACTGGAAACTTTCGGAGCATCAATGAGTGATGTAGTACGCACACGCATCTTCTGCACGGATATTTCGCAATGGGAAAAAATAGGAAAGGCGCACGGCGAATTTTTCGGCGAAATAAAACCTACTACAGGCATGTATCAAATATCAAAATTAATTTCCGATGATTTATTAGTGGAAATCGAAGCAACTGCTATTTTGAAAGCATAAGCATTTTTAATTTTTTGTTGTTTGTTACAGTATTGTTTGACTTTGTAGCAACTATTTTTTATTTTTATATTATGAGAAAATTTCTATCGCCAATTTATTTATTTATAATCATCATTATTGCATCTTCCGCCATTTCTTGCAAAGACAGAGGCATTGGCTGCGAACAAGATAAATACAACGATTGGAAAAAAATTGAAGCCAACAGAAAGCAACAAATGAAAAGCCCGCACGATCCAGGAAAAGGCAGCAAGAAAAAAGTAAAAACAAAAGTGTACGGTAACGGCATTGTGCCTTAGATTTTTTTTACAAAGAATTTATCTTTATTTTTAATTCTTCAATGTCTTTGTAATAAGTTTCCAAATGAGTTTCTTTAGTGTGCTTAATTGCATTCATTGCATATTTAATATTAATTTCTGCTTTTTTCTTCTCCTTTAAAATCCAATATGCTCTTGCTGCTGACTCATATGCATAAGCTATGTAAAACCCATCAGGTTTTTTTGTTTTACAATGTATAATATTTTGTTCTGCATATAATAATGCAAAATTGCCATCGCGAATATGTGCGTACGCACGTGAAATTTGCCACAAACTAATCGATTGATGTGTGTCATTATATTCTGTATTTTGTTGCCATAAATAAGCAGATGTATGTACTAAATTTAACAAAGTGATTTTGTCACTTTTCGTCAGTTTTTTCTTTTCTAAATAATTCCAAGCATCATTGAATGTTTGCTTGGCAACTGACTTAATAAATGCATTTGTATCTTTCGTTTTTGACATTCGTGTTGATTTTTAATTAAAATTACTAACTTGATTTTTCTCTTACAAGTTTTCCGAAGGTAATTAGTGTGTATTAAATTACTATTCACTCATCGAATGTAACAAATTGTCTTTCAGAAACTCAGGAAGCATCCAGATTTTGCCTGAAAGATTCAAAATAGTACAGGAAAGTGTTAAAATAGCCCTGAAAAGGCGTTTTGAAGCACTTCACGCTTGCTTCTTGACACTTCATGCTTGCTTCCCGACGCTTCAAAGAGTCTTCCCGACGCTTCACGCTTGCTTCCCGGTTCTTCAAATTGGCTTCCCGATGCTTCAAAACAGCTTCCTGATGCTTCACAGATGCTTCCCGTTACTTCACGGAGTCTTCCCGATGCTTCAAGAGAGCTTCCCGGTTCTTCACAGAGGTTTCCCTGTGCTTCAAACGAGCTTCCCGATAATTTTTTTGAGAATTATTTAGTAAATGAGATAGGGTTTGGTGGTTTTTTGTAGGTTTTAGGTTCGTTGTTCAGGAGAATACGATGAAAATGAGACTCAAGCTTAATGATTTTGTAATCTTTAATTTTGTTAAAATAGTTGCTTTGACAATCCAATCATAGACTTGCGGAGTTGATAGTCACTAGCCAGAATTATTTGTCAATATTGTGATATAGGTTATTGAATTGTTTAGTATATTTGATTTCAAATAAAAACTATGAAATATTATTTAAGATTATTAATATCTGTTGGTTTACTTTTATTGGCTGGAATGCAGGCGTGTAAAAAAGACGACAAGACCAATATTGTAGATGTTAAACCAAATTTATCATTAACAAAAAGCGAGTACCAACCTTATGAACTTGCAGTGTTAGAAGCTGATAAATCATTTACTTTGTCGCAATATTTAAATGCTACAATTAATAGTGAAACAGTATCTGCTTTTTATATAGATGAAACTCATTTAGGATTCCTAGTCCCAAGTATTCCTTCTGGAAGTTATACATTAGAATTACAATCAGATTTGTTTAATAATAAATCATTTACAGTGGTTGTTGGCACCTATACGACTATTACAAATCCTGATCAACAAATAAATGATTTTATTTCAAATATAGTTAATAGACAATCAGAACTAAATTCACTACAATCAAATCCTGATTGGGCAATAGACGTTCAAAACCTTGCCGAAATTGAAGCAATGAAAACATCTTTCCAACAAGCTATTTCTACTGCAACTCAGCAAGAAAAAGAACAGTTGGCTTACTTTTTAAAAGCAAATAACTTCCTGTCAACATCATTTGAAGATATATCGTTTGTAGATAGTTTTTATTTAAGAAAGCTAGGTGGTCCAGATATAGACCCTGGTGATGAGCTAGATAAAGTTGGACGTTCATTTGTTAGTACCATGTTGTTGTCTTTTACAACTGCTTCGATTTTAGGAGGATTAATAAATGTTCCGGAATTTTCTGTCACAAAATTTGGTGCTTTAACAGCTGGTATTTCACTCGGTCTGGAATTGATTTATGCAAAATCCCTAATAGATAGATTAGGAAATTGTATAGGAAAAGCTGCAGACTTTAATATAACTGGCTCTACAACTTTTACAATTGGTAAAAGTATTGATTTTATTGATAAGATAGAGTATAGAAATCTACTTGATGCCGATTTCTCTGAAAATAATTATATAAAAACTATAGTAGCCAAATCAAGACTTTTTGAACGATATTGGAATAATTTAGAGACAGGTTTAAATAAAATTAAAAGTTGGTTTATAGGAATTCCTGACAAGCTATCTGGTACTGCAACAAAACTTAAAAGTAGCCCAACATTTAAGCAGTTTCAGGCACTCTCTGATTATATTTCTATTGAAAATATAAGCAACAGTAGTATTTCATTAAATATTGTTGAAGTTAATGGTGAGAAGAAAATAAGACTCTCAGGAAATATAACTCAATCTTTTGACTTTACATTTGATATGGTTTATAAGCATCCTTCACTAGGCAATGTTGTTAGAAAAAAAGTAAATGCTAATGTCGATGCCTGCTTTAATAGTGATTTAGCTATTGGAAGCATATCTTATCAATTTGACTCAAACATGAATATGGATGTAATAACAATTAATGCAACTGGTGGTGTGCCTCCTTATAATATTGAATTTTGGCAATCAGATGGTTGTGTTAACATAGGTTGTGGTTCTGTATCCTGTGGACGAAAAACAGCTAATTCCTTTTGGGTTTGTAATTATGATCCTTTATATCCATATCCATACAAGGTCGTTACAATAACTGATTCAAAAAACTGTACTGTTAGGAGGACTTGGTAGTTTTGGTAGTATAAAAATTGTTTAGTTGGGTTCTCTAACTTTAGTTGGATTTCATCTTTTTTTACAAATGCCTATACAGGTTTCGTGTGTGGTTTTGGAATTAATATTTATAGTGCATGTAAGTCTTTTATAAATATGGTAAATATCAAAAAAAAGAGAGCTTATATCTAATTGTCAACTAATCTTACTCCAAAAACTGCTGCTTCCTTTTTGATGTTGCAGGTAATATTTTAAAGATTTATTTTCTTCTTTTTCAAGATTTGCATCTTCATCTAACAAAGCAATCGCAGCTTTGCGCGCTTCTTCAATAATTGGGCCATCGGTTGCAAGGTTGGCTAATTTCAGATCGATGTTGCCGCTTTGTTGTGTGCCTTCTAAATTTCCTGGACCGCGCAATTCCAAATCTACTTCTGATATTTTAAAACCATCATTCGTTTCGCACATCGTTTTGATGCGCTTCTTTCCGTCTGCACTTAATTTATGTGTCGTCATCAAAATACAATATGATTGTTCGGCACCGCGACCCACTCTACCACGCAACTGGTGCAACTGCGATAAGCCGAAACGTTCTGCATTTTCAATAATCATTACACTGGCATTCGGAACATTTACACCAACTTCAATCACGGTGGTTGCAACCATAATTTGTGTTTCACCTTTCACGAATCGTTGCATTTCAAAATCCTTAGCATCTGCTTTCATTCTTCCATGCACAATGCTCACGTTATATTGCGGCAATGGAAAAGAACGGCAAATGCTTTCAAAACCTTGCATCAAATCATTCAAATCCAAGGTTTCACTTTCTTCGATCAATGGATAAACGATATAAATTTGTCTGCCTTTTGCAATTTCATCTTTGATAAAATCAAACACACCAATGCGCTGCGTTTCGTATCGCTGCACCGTCGTAATTGGTTTACGGTTTGGTGGCAACTCATCCAACACAGAAACATCTAAATCGCCATACAATGTCATAGCTAAGGTTCTTGGTATTGGTGTTGCCGTCATCACCAAAATATGTGGTGGCACCGAATTCTTTTTCCATAGCTTAGCACGTTGCGCCACACCAAAACGATGCTGTTCATCAATCACCACTATTCCTAAATTTTTAAATTGCACCACATCTTCAATTAATGCATGTGTGCCTATTAAAATATGAATAGTGCCATCTAACAAATCTGCTAATATTTTTTTTCTTTCTTTTGTTTTGGATGAACCTGTTAGTAATGCAATGTTGATACCGATTTTGTCGCACATTTCTTTTAACGAAACAAAATGTTGCTGCGCCAAAATTTCGGTTGGCGCCATCAGCGCAGCTTGGTAATTATTATCAATTGCCATCAGCATCGTAAGCAATGCAACTATTGTTTTTCCAGAACCAACATCGCCTTGCAGTAAGCGGTTCATTTGTATGTTGGAAAGCGTGTCTTTCCTTATTTCTTTTAGTACACGTTTTTGTGCATTCGTTAATTCAAACGGCAATGCTTCTTCATAAAAGCGTTTAAAATAATGATCTACTTTTTCAAAGAAAATACCACGTTCTCTTTTTCGGATAATTTTTAATTGTAATAGATTTAATTGAATCAGAAATAATTCTTCAAACTTTAATCGTTTTACTGCTTCGTTTTGCAAAGCAAATGTTTGTGGCAAATGAATGTTTTTGATGGCATCAAATCTTGACAGTAATTTATATTTAGATAAAATGGTTTGTGGTAAATTTTCTACAATGTGTTCCGGTTTTAATTGCGAAATCAAGGTTGTAATTAGTTTGGAAATGCCTTTGCTGTCCAAACTTTTTGTCTTCATTTTTTCGGATGTGTTATACATTGCGCGAAACGTGCCTGCATCTTCAGAAGTATAAGTCGATAACTTTTCTAAATCTGGATGCGTGATATTTAATTTGCCGTTGAACCAGCTTGGCTTGCCGTATAAAACATAGGTTTCTTTGGTGTCAATTGCATTTAAAATCCATTTAATACCTTGAAACCAAACCAACTCAATTTCACCATCGTTATCATAAAAAACAGCAGTTAAACGCTTGCCGCGACCTTCACCCAATTCGCGAATATCTTTTAGTTTTCCTTTTAGTTGAATATAGGTTTGTGTGTTGTCAATATGCTGCGTAGAATAAAATTGCGTTCTGTCGATATAGCGATATGGATACAATTTTAGTAAATCACCAAATGTAAAAATCTGCGCTTCTTTTTTTAAGATATCAGCACGATCTGGACCAACACCTTTTAAGAATTCTATTGGTGTTGCAAGAAATGATTTGTTTGATGATTGCACGAATGCAAAGATATTCAATTTTCAAAACAAACTTATTTCCACTGCAAACTTTCGATAATATGTTCCACATCTTTTCTAAAATATTGAACACTTGGTGCAATAGAATCTGCGTTTGGTGCAGCATAAAAATAGAGCGAACCACGTAAGAAATTTCTTTTTTTGTCGGTAACATAAAATTGAACACCACTAGCTGCATTACCACCTACATCGTATAAAATCCCACTCACATTTGGATGTTTACCTGCTATTGGTGTTTCGTCAATGTAGTCAGCTTTTACAGTATGTTTGAACGTTAGCTTGTAGCTGTCTTTAATTAATTTATCTAACGGATTGGATTCATCAATGCCTGTATAGCTTAAATATATTTTTGCTTTATAGTCAGGAAAAATGATATTGAACCAACATGGATGATTTGTCATTTCGTCCACATCAGAAGAATCTTTTTGAATAGAACCATACGTTGGATACTCAAATGAAAAAGGACATTCATCACAAGTATAATTTGCCATTTTTCGTTCTGATGGAAAATCAATTCTAAAATAAGCAGGTCGCTTTGGTGTGTAAGTTGATTCGCAGGAAATTGCAAGCAATGTAATAATGAAACAATGTAATAATAAAATAATTGTGCTGTATTTAAATTTTAATTGCTTGTTTTTTGTCAAATCCATTATTTAATTACTTTATTATTCAATTACTTAATTAATTGTAATCTTCACTCTAATTACACGTGTTTTATCAGCTTCTAAAATAAGGAACGTATACTTTTTAAATTTCAGTTCGTCGCCTTCTACAGGAATTTCAGTATTTAATTCTAAAATTAAACCAGCTAAAGAGTCTGCATCGCCACGAATTTCTTCAAAGGTAGTGCTTGAAATTTCGAGTACTTTACAAACGTCATTTAATGCAGTTTTTCCTTCAAAAATAAAATTATTTGAATCTATTTTTTTAAAATCAATCTCACTGGCATCGTCAAATTCATCTTTAATATCACCAATTACTTCTTCTAAAATATCTTCTAAAGTAACAATACCTGAACTGCCACCATATTCGTCAACTACGATTGCCATGTGTACTCGTTTAGTTTGAAAGTCTTCTAACAAGTCATCAATTTTTTTATTTTCAGGAACAAAAAAAGCTGGTTTTACAATTTCTATCCAATTAAAATCTTCGCCAGCATTTAAATGTTTTAGCAAATCTTTAATGTATAAAATTCCAACAATTTTATCAATATCATCTTTAAAAATTGGAATGCGAGAATATCCAGATTCGCGAACGATTTTCAGCAATTCTGGAAATGTAGTGTCATGGTCAATAGCAACCATGTCCATGCGTGAACACATAATTTGCGAAACCGTGATATTGCCAAATTTTACTATACTTTTTAAAATTTTCGTATCGTTTTTTGCCGATTCATCTTTATCGCGTGAAGTTGTAATGTCAATGGCGTCATCAATATCTTGAGCAGAGACATTTTTGCCAGCGCCTTCTAATCTTTTTTCAAAAAAAGCAGAAGTTGCAATCAATGTTTTTACAAATGGTGAAAATAAGACACTAAAAAACTGAATTGGCTTTATTAATAAGCGCGCTACTTTTATATTGTTTTGTGATGCGTAAATTTTTGGTATTACTTCAGCAAATAGTACAATTATAAAAGTTTCAAAAGATACTTTTATAATAAATTCTATGGTTTTGTGTTGTTCTAAGAATTCGTGTTGTATGCATATTTCTATTAAATTCTCAAATAATAAAACAATAGTTAAGCTGAATAACGTAATTGATAATAAAATAGTAGCTAATAATCTTCGAGGTTTGTTTACAAAATCGAAAATGGTTTTGTCAAGTTGGTCACCATCTCTTTCCATTTTTTGTAATTGATGATAATCTAAAGAAAAGAGAGCAACTTCAGTAGAGCTCATCATTCCGGTAAGAAACAATAAAATCAAGATTCCAATTATTTCGTAAATAGCCGAAATATTAAACGGATTGAAAATCTCGTTCCAAGGAATTGTTAACAGAAATACAGTACAGTATCGTATGGGAATTTCGTCCAAGGTTTTTGCAATTATTTTATTTCATTAAAAAGGCAAATCATCATCAAAAGTTGGTTCCGTAATTGTTTCTGATGAATTGGTGTCAGCAGATTTATTTTCGTTGCTACTTTGTTGAGTGTTGCCACTTGATTCTTTTTTATCCAATAACTGAAAATTTTCTACAACGATTTCGGTAGTATATCTTTTGTGTCCTTCTTTGTCTTCCCAAGATCGTGTTCTCAATTTTCCTTCCACAAATATAGTATTTCCTTTCTTTAAAATACGCTCTGCACGTTCTGCTACACCACGCCACATTACAATATTGTGCCATTCTGTTTGTTCTGTGTAGGTTCCATCCTGATTTTTATAGGATTCATTAGTCGCTAAAGGAAAATTACAAACAGTTGTTGTTGCATTTATCTTTCGTACTTCAGGATCTTTTCCTAATCGACCGATTAATATTACTTTATTAACACTCATAACATTCGAATTTAGGTTACAAATTTATTGAGCTTGACTTAAATCAATTATAATTGCTAATCTAAGATATAAAAATTAATCTGTTTTCCAAATAAGAACGTATGATTTTTGGAAAAGCATAATTTAAAATGCCGCTTTTTTTAATTTTAAGATATGAATTATCCAATTTTGGCAATTTTTCTATACTGATTTCGTAAAAATATCCATTTATATGTTGATGTGAAAGCGTTTGTTTGTAGGATAATGGTTGATTGATGATTGAAGATTGATGATCGATTTTTTTTATAAAATCACTATCGTCTATTGACCATTGACCATTAGTTTCCTCTACAGGAAATTCAAACAAACCATTCCAAATATCATTTTCTGTGCGTTGCTTGATGTAGATATTTTTTGAATCGTATAAAACAAAATAATGAAAATGCCGTTCGTTTTTTATGAGTTTTTTAGATTTGATTGGCAATAAATTAATTTTATTTAATTGTAGTGCTTTGCACTCAGAACTAAATGGACATTTTTCGCACAACGGATTTTGCGGTTTACACATTATTGCGCCAAAATCCATAATTGCCTGATTGTAAACAGAAGGATTTTTTTTATCTAATAAATCATCAGCCAGTTTTTGAAAAGTTGATTTTCCAATGGTTGAATCTATTGGTGTTTCAATACCAAAAACTCTTGACAAAACACGATAAACATTACCATCTAAAACAGCATGTGGCAAATCATAAGCAAACGATGAAATAGCTGCAGCCGTATAATTTCCGATGCCTTTTAACTGTAAAATTTCTGCATGCGTTTCAGGGAATTTTCCGTTGTGATGTTGCATAATTTGTTTCGCAGCAACATGCAAATTTCGTGCACGCGAATAATAACCTAAACCTTCCCAAAGTTTTAATACATCATCTAACGGCGCGTTTGCCAATTTTTTTACGCTTGGATATTGTTTAATAAATGCTAAATAATAAGGCGTTCCTTGTTCTACGCGTGTTTGCTGCAAAATAATTTCTGACAACCAAATTTTATACGCATCATTCGTTTTTTTCCATGGCAAATTCCTGCTTGTCGGATTGTACCATTCTAACAATTTTCTGGAAAAAGATTTCATGTGTTTATTTCTATTGTTTCTTATGAAGCACATGGAATATCCTAACAAACAATCTTAATTGTTATAGAAATTTAAAATGGATATTGCATTGAGATTCGAAGATAGGATTTTATTTTTTATAGAACGATGTGTTTTAAATTACCATCTTGCATTCATCCAATTTCTTTGTCTCTCTTTCGTGAGAAAAGTCCAGGCAACAATGCGACTTACTTTGTTTCCTTGTGCCATTTCAATTGTTTTTACTTCAATAGCTTCAGCTTTTTTTAGTGCATGGTAAATACTTTTTAAATTAGATTGTTTGGAAATCAAACTGGTAAACCAAAAACAATGATCGCTGAAAATTTTGCTTTCTAAAATCATGGTTTCTACAAATTTTACTTCACCACCATCGCACCATAATTCATTATTTTTTCCGCCAAAATTCAGCGTAACTTTTTGTGTTTTTTTAGAATTTAAATTATTGATCTTGCGCATCGTTCCAGCTTGTGCTTCTTGCAACGATATGTGAAATGGTGGATTGCAAATCGTTACATCAAAGCGTTCATTTTCTTTTATGATACCAGCAAAAATATTTTTAGGATTTGGCTGCAATCTCAATTCAATTTTATCTTTTAAAAATGGATTTGATTCGATGATTTGATGTGCATTTTCAATAGCAATTTTGTCAATGTCTGCGCCAACAAAATGCCAATTATATTCGTAAGCTCCAATAATTGGATACACACAATTAGCACCAACGCCAATATCTAAACAGTTTATGTTTCTGGCAAATTTATTATTATTTGTGCTTGCTAATAAATCTGCAATATGATGAATATAATCAGCGCGACCTGGAATTGGCGGACACAAATAATTTGCAGGAATATTCCAGTTTTCGATGTTATAAAAATGTTTAAGAAGTGCTTTGTTCAGCATTTTCACAGCTTCAGGATTTGCAAAATCGATCGATTCATCGTTGTATTTATTCAATTTTACAAATGGTTCAAAGTCAGCACAACTTTCTATCAATTGCTTAAAATCATATCGTTCACGATGTTTATTTCGTGGATGCAATTCTGATTTTTGAGTTTGCGGTTTTTTGTAGAGCATTTTAAGCGTAATTAGTTATAAAAACGCAACCTACGAGGTTGATTTTGTTAAATTGCATCTTTCAACATTAAAAAAACTCTAATTTAGTGGATATTAGTAAATTAGATAAAAAAAAATTGCATTTTTGCAGTTCAATAAACATAACCATGAGAAAAGCAGATATTATTACCACCATTTCAGAAAAAACAGGCGTTCCTAAAGTTGATGTATTAGTAGCGATGGAAGCATTTTTTAAAGAAGTTAAAGATACTTTAGCAGACGGCGAAAACTTATATGTTCGCGGTTTTGGTAGTTTTATTGTAAAAACACGTAAGGCTAAAATCGGTCGTAACATTAAGAAAAATATTGCGATTGAAATTCCTGAACACCAAATTCCAGCGTTTAAACCTTCTAAAGTTTTTGTAGAGCAAATTAAAGAAGCAAGCGTTAAAAATAAAATAGCTAAATAATATTTTATTGTGCAAAAAGGGCAACTCATTTTAGGATTTGGAACGTTGGCGTTGGCTTTTGCTCTTTATTTTGGCGGAAAAACAGTTCAAAAAAAAGCAGATACTCATGCTGTTTCTAAAATAGAAGGCATTTCATTAGAGCAATACGCTCAATTGCAAATAGCAAAATTATCAGATTCCTCTAAAACAACCGTATCATCTCTATTGGTTCAATTAAAAGAAGCTAATAAGATTGATACAACAAAAACAAAAGAAATTAATTTGCAACTATCAAGATTTTGGAAAAATATTGGTAACGAAGCACTTGGAACTTATTATTTCTATCAATTTGCACAAATTGATCAAACTAAAGACGTTTTGGCAAATGCTGGTGACGCATTAGTGAGTGCATATAAAAACGGTGCTGATTCTACAATTTCAAATAATTTAATTACCTTTGCGCTCCGTTCTTACGAGCAAGCCGCTCAAAAGGATGGTCGCGATATAGAATTGCAGATTAAAATAGCTGATGTGTATGTACAAGGTTCGCAGGAACCAATGAAAGGAATTGGAATTTTAAGGCATTTAGCAGATAGCTTACCAGATAATGTAACTGTTTCATTAGCATTAGGACGGCTATCTATTCAATCTGGACAATTTGATAAAGCGAAAGAGCGATTTAAAAAGGTGTTACTGTTAGAACCACAAAATACAGAAGCGTTGTATTTTTTGGCAATCACTGAAGCACAACTTGGACATGATGAAGAAGCTATTCGATTGTTTGAAATGTGCAAGACACTTGTAAATAAAGAAGATTTTAATAAAGAAATAGACGAAATCGTCAACAGTTTAAAAAATAAAAAAGTTTAATTATGCCTTGCGGAAAAAAAAGAAAGCGTCATAAGATTGCGACGCACAAAAGAAAGAAAAGACTAAGAAAAAACCGTCACAAGAAAAAATAGGTAAAAATTATTGGTTATAAGATAAACGTTATCCGTTTTATCTTATAACTTATAACGTATAACCATTAACATATCACACATGATTAAAGAATTAGTAGTACACGCTAATTCCAAAGGTGTTGAAATTGCGCTTCTTGAAAACAAAAAATTAGTCGAATACCATCTAGATGCCTACGACAAAGAGGGCTTTGGTGCTGGAGATATTTACTTAGGACGAGTAAAAAAATTAAATCCAGGATTAAATGCTGCTTTTATCGAAATTGGACACGAAAAAGATGCTTTTATACATTATTCTGATTTGAGTCCATACATTCGATCTGTTCGCAGGTTCAGTTCGGATGCTTTCAAAGGCGAACAATCACACTTATTGGATACTTTTTATCTTGAGCCACATATTCCAAAAGATGGCCAGATAGACAACGTCTTAGAAAAAGGAGATATTCTCATTTTTCAAATTTCTAAAGAAGCAATTTCTACCAAAGGACCTCGCTTAACTTGCGAACTGTCTATTGCAGGACGCTATTTGGTATTAGTACCATTCACCAATTCTATTGGAATTTCTAAAAAAATTGATAAACCTGAAGAACGTGAGCGATTATTAGATTTAATGCATAAAATAAAGCCAAAAAATTTTGGGTTTGTAGTTAGAACGAATGCTGAAGGTTTAGGAATAGATGAATTGAAGCACGATGTAGAAAATCTGATGAATAAATGGAAAGTGATGACCGAAAATATGCGTTATCAAAATCCACCAAAAGTGCTTTTGAAAGAAATGAATAAAACTTTTTCAATTGTGCGTGATTTGATGAATGATAGTTTTTCAAAAATCATTACAGACAATGCTACGTTGCATGGCGATTTAAAAGCATATTTGAAAGAACATTCACCAGAACATTCATCTATTTTAGAAAAATATGATGAAGCGACTCCTTTATTTGAAAAATTTGATGTAAGTCGTCAAGTAAAAACTGCGTTTGGAAAAACAGTTACTTTAAAAAGCGGTGCCTATGTTATTTTAGAACATACCGAAGCTTTGCATGTTATTGATGTAAACAGTGGACCAAAAGTTAAAAAGGACGTTGAACAAGATACGCACGCATTTAACATTAATGTTGAAGCTGCTAATGAAGTGGCGCGACAATTGCGTTTGCGCGATATTGGTGGAATTATTGTGATTGATTTTATTGATATGAAATCATCAGACTATAAACACAAATTATACGATGCAATGCAGGAAGCGATGAAAACCGACAAAGCTCGTCATGTAATTTTGCCAATTAGTAAATTTGGCTTGATGGAAATTACGCGCCAACGAATGAAAGAGCAAGTAATTGTAGATACGCGTGAGCCGATGCTGCATGCAAACAGCAAATACAAAGTTGATCAACCATTACAAATTATCGACAATATCAAATCGGAATTGCACCATTTGAAAACACATAAAGAAACTAATTTCCTTTTGTATGTGCATCCATTTATTTATTCGTTTTTGAAACAAGATACTTTCTCCTTTAGAATGAAATGGTATTCCAGAATAAAAAAATGGGTTCGTTTAATTCAAGATTCATCACTAAGTTTAGGTGAATACAAAATCGTTACTAAAAACGGCGAAAAGGTTTAGGTATAGCAATTCAATTTGTGCTCTATAAGTTAATTGTAGTATACAATGATTTTATTGTATGTCTTTATCAATCTATTTTATTCTGGATTATCTTTCATAAACCGAACTCAGCTTAATATCTTTGTATAATGTTATCTCAACGACAACTATTTTTACAACATGTAGCTCAAACATCAGATGCACCACTTGGCTTGGAAATTGAAAAAGCTGAAGGCGTTTTTTTGTACGATACTTTTGGAAAAAAATACATCGATTTAATTTCAGGAATTAATGTCAGTGTATTAGGTCATTGCCATCCAAAAATTGTACATGCTATACAAATGCAAGCTGCAAAGTATGCGCACACAATGGTCTATGGTGAGTTTATTCAGGCACCTCAAGTGCAGTTAGCAAAATATATAGTTGATTTACTACCAAAAAATTTAAATTCAGTTTACTTCACTAATTCTGGAACAGAAGCAACAGAAGGTGCGATGAAATTGGCAAAACGTTTTACTGGAAGAACCGAAATTATTTCTTGTTTAAAGTCGTATCACGGTAGCACGCAAGGTGCGCTGAGTTTGTTAGGTGATGAATATTTTAAATCCGCATTTCGCCCATTGTTGCCTGATACACGACAAATTCGATATAATACTATTGACGATATAAATTTTATTACCCAAAAAACAGCGGCTGTTTTTATCGAACCAGTACAAGCAGAATCAGGCATTACGGTTCCAGATATTGATTATTTAAAAAAGATTCGTACGCGTTGTGATGAAACCGGAACCTTGTTGGTGTTTGATGAAATTCAAACTGGTTGTGGTAGAACGGGTACTTTTTTTCGATTTGAAAAAGAAAATGTAGTGCCAGATATTTTGTTATTAGCAAAAGGTTTTGGTGGTGGTTTGCCGTTAGGTTGTTTTATTTCGAGCAAAGAAATAATGTGGAGTTTAACCAATAATCCAGTGCTTGGACACATTACAACTTTTGGTGGAAATGCTATATGTTGCGCTGCTTCATTGGCTTGCCTGCAAACGATTGTCGATGAAAAATTAGTTGAAACTGTAAATCAAAAAGCAACTTTATTTTTAGAATTATTACAACATCATTCCATAAAAAAAATTACACATTGCGGTTTGATGATGGCAATTCATTTAGATAATTTTACCAACTTGCGTAAAGTAATTGATGTATGTTTGAAAAATGGATTGATTACAGATTGGTTTTTATTTGCCGATAATTGTATGCGCATTGCACCACCTTTAATTATTACAGAAGAAGAAATAAAACAATCGTGTGCCATTATTTTAAATTCGTTGGATGAAGTATATTAAAATTAGCAGTGTTTCACAAAGTTAACGTTTCTAAAAAAGTAAAATTTACGATTTATAAAAATACTAGCGAAGCCATCGCCAACACAATAAAAATCAATACAAAAAACGAATAAAGAATATAAATGAGTAGTGATTTAAAAAATGTTTTTAGATAAGAATCATTGTATATTCGTTTTAAGGATAGAAATAAATAAACAAATATTCCTAAATAAATCCATTCGTTTGCATTAACATCAAACAACCTACTTATTGTAAAATTAATTAACAATAATAATAGAATGATAGTATGTAAATGGAATCCAAAAATCAAATGATCTGCATAATATAATTTATTTTTCCTGTATACAATTTTTAATATTAATGCAAAAAATGGAAATAATAAGAAAATCCAATAGTGCATTTTATGCATAAAGTTTTCAAGATAATCATGTACAAACTCTTGTGGTGATTTAGCTTTTTCATTTATAAAAAATAGTTTTAGCTTCTTAATAAAAAAGCCGTCTCTTTTATTCTTAGGCAAACTATCTTGTTGTTTTTTATAATCAGCTTCAGTGTTTAAATTTTTATTAAATGTATTGTTTATAAGAGTGTCATCTGAATCTGTAGAAAAAACTACAAATCCGTTATCTATAATAGAGATGTTCTTTTTTCCAGTATCTTCGATATTAGTTTTTTGTGACTTATCAGTATTTTCACCTAATTCTTTTCCAAATAAATATCCAATTTTATAAGACTTTATTATTTGATTTGAGTCATCTTTTGTTTTGGCATTTTTTAGTGCTTCCTTAAATTCAGCTTCAGTTATACCAACTTTATGAGTTGAATGCAAATCTGGAATGATACTATGAAAAAAGAAAAATAAAAACGAAGTAAACACGAACAACCGAACTGGATGCACATAACGAACACGTTTGCCTTTTAAATATTCTAAGGTAAGAAAACCAGGTTTTATGAAAAGATATTTTACGGTTTGCAAAAATTTAGAATCGAAATGTGTGATGTCACCAATTACATGGCTTAATTGATGTTTAAATGTTTCTTTTATTTCGATGTTTTCCTGACCGCAATGCGAACAAAAATGATCTGCTACAAAATGACCGCAGTTTAGGCAATTTTTTTCGGTACGTAATTTGTTCGACATTATTCTTAAATTCGATTGCAAATTAATTAATTTTATTTTCTTTATTTATGAAACATCAATTCTTTTCTTTCTTGATTTTATTTTCAACAATTATAGTATATGCACAAAAATCAACCAAAATAAAAACAACAAAACCAACTGCACAAAAAATAGTAAGACCAACAACACAAAAATTGCCACGTTTAATATTTATGCAATTAATAGATTCAACAGATAAATTTGTGCTTAACGATCAAACAAAATTTTCGCATGTTGATGTTCCAAAATCAAAATATAATTTATTTTTAAGCTATGTGAAAGACTCTGCAGTTGCGGAAATTCCGTTGGTTAAATCACCAGTCTATTATAATTTTACACTAAGCAATGGTACTATTATTAATGGTGATGTTTTTTGGAATGATAAATCGAGTTGCATAGTTTTTACAACAAACGGCAATAAATATGTCAACTTTTTTACTAAAGATGGTGTGCAACAATTAAAAGCAATTTTTAAATTGTAAAAATCCTTATCTTTCGCACATTAATATTCTATGCGAAAATCGTTTCTGTTTAATGTTTTTTTTATGGTGTTTGTCAATTTCTTGATAAAGCCATTTTGGGTTTTTGGAATCGATAGAACAGTTCAAAATCAATTGGGTGAAACTGATTATGGTTTGTATTTTGCTATTTTTAATTTCACTTATCTTTTTCAAATTTTATTAGATTTCGGTTTTCAAAATTACAACAGCCGCGAAGTTGCAGCTAATAATTCTAAGATTGATGAATTGCTACCAACTATTTTTTCTTTTAAGATGATGTTGTTAGTTGTGTATTTATTCTTGTGCATCGCCATTGCGTATCCGTTAGGTTATTTAGAAAAACCATTTATTTGGATTATTTTATGCAGTCAAATTTTATTGTCATTCAATATTTATTTGCGTTCCAATATTTCAGCACATCAACAATTTATAAAAGATGCATTGCTTTCAGTGTTAGATAAAACATTGATGATTGTTTTTTGTGGAATCTTAATTTGGAGCAATTTCTCTTCTTTAAAATTGACCATTTTTAATTTTGCTTTAGCACAATTACTTGCTTATTTCATTACGTTTTTGGTGTGTTTGTTTTTCTCACTGCGCTTAACAAATAAACTCGTTTTTAATTTTAATTTTCAACAATTTAAAACCATTGCAACAGAAACATTGCCATACGCATTGATTCATTTTTTAATGACTACATATTACCGAGTTGATGGCGTTATGTTGGAAAAATTGCAAGGTATAAATGGTGCGTACGAAACTGGAATTTACGCACAAGGTTATCGAATTATGGAGTCGCTGAATAATATTGGTTATTTGCTGGCAAGTATTTTGTTGCCATTGTTTGCGTATAAAATAGTAAACAAACAAGATGTAAAACTAATTCTAAAATCTGGCTTTAATATTATCTTTTGTATCACGGTTTCTGTGGTAGTGTGTTTGTTTTATTATCGTTTTGAGATTATGGATTTGCTATATAAATCAACAGATACAGTATATTCTTCAGATGTGTTTGGTTATTTATTACTGAATTTTTTTCCAGTTGGTTTGTTATACGTTATTGGCACATTACTTACTGCGAATAAAAATTTTAAAACGATGATTTACACATTGGTTTTTGCAGTGTTGTTGAATATTGCTCTCAACTTTTATTTGATAAAAAACTTTGGTGCTAAAGGTGCTGGACAAGCAACATTGATTACGCAATTGTTTATGTTGATTTGTTATTCGGTTTATAGCTTTTCTATTTTTAGCATTAATCTAAATTTTAAATACATACTGCAATTGTTGGCTTTTGTTGGTTTATGTTTGTTTGATATTTACATCATTCCAAAAGAAGTGGTGTCCAATACTGAAACGAAAACATTTTTGTTGCAACTCGTTGTGTATTTTATTTTCGTGCCTTTTAATATTTATATCACAGGTTTAATTACAATGGATACATTGAAATTAAAAGTTGGCGTTGTAGAAGAATAAATTTCGGAATTTAAGCTAAGTTATCGGAGAACATCAACGAACTTGAGAACGCTAACAGTTTTTCTTCGTTCCATCTTGCAGTCATTAATTGCATGCCAATTGGTAAGTTGTTTTTGGTATGATATAAAGGCAACGAAATAGCTGGAATGCCTGCAATATTTGCTTGCACCGTAAAAATATCCCCTAAAAAAGAAGTAATCGGATCGGACACTGCACCAATTTTATACGCTGGTGTTGGTGCTGTTGGACAAACAATAAAGTCAACTTCTTCTAACGTTTGTTTTGTTTTTCCAGCAACCAATCTGCGCACTTTTTGTGCTTTAGAATAATAGGCATCATAGTAACCGGCACTCAACACAAATGTGCCACACATGATTCTACGTTGCACTTCTTTGCCAAATCCTTGTGAACGAGTAAGTTTATAGGTTTGTTCCAAATCAGTTGCTTCTTTTGCATGATACCCAAATCGAACACCATCAAATCTTGATAAATTAGAAGATGCTTCTGCTGTTGTTAAAACATAATATGCTGGAACGATATAATCTAATTCGGCAAAATCAATTGGCTGAATTTCGTGTCCATCACTTTTTAATTTTTCTAAAAAAGATAAACATGCATCGCGCACTTCAGCATCAATGCTTTCATGTTCTACAACATTTTTGTAGTATGCAATTTTATATTTTTTTTCTTGTTTTAAATTTTTGGAATAAATTGGAACAGCTTTTTGAGAGCAAGTTGCATCATAATCATCACCACCAGCAATTACTTCTAAAATCAACGCAGCATCTTCAATGTTGTGCGTAAACGTTCCAATTTGATCGAAAGAAGAACCATACGCAATTAAACCATATCTTGAAACTCTACCATACGTTGGTTTTAAGCCAATGATACCGCAAAAACTTGCTGGTTGGCGAATGCTGCCACCTGTATCAGAACCCAATGCTGCCATGCATAAATCAGCAGCTACTGATGCAGCTGCACCACCTGATGAACCACCAGAAACCAACGTGTTGTCAATTGGGTTTTTTACAGCACCATAAAATGAATTTTCATTGGAGCCACCCATTGCAAATTCATCGCAGTTGGTTCGGCCAATAATAATAGCATCTGCAGCAATTAGTTTTTCAATTACCGTTGCAGAATAAGGTGATTTAAATCCTTCTAAAATTTTAGAAGATGCTGTTGCAAAATGATTTTTGTAAACGATATTGTCTTTAATAGAAATTACCAAACCAGCTAGTTTTCCGATTGGTTGATTGTTGGCAATTTTTGTATCTGTAGATTTTGCAGCAGCAATGGCACTTGCTTCAAATACTTCTACAAATGCATTTAAGTGTTGATGTTGCTGAATTGTTTGAATGTATGAACGTGTAATTGTCTCGCAAGTAGTTTGTTTATTCAATAAATCATCTTGCAGTTTCTTGAGCGACCTGTACACGTATAAAAAAATTAAAATTGATTATTTATTTTCCGACAATTTTTTGGCTTCGTCTTCTTTCATGCCTTTGTCGAATTCATCTTGTAAGTTTGCTTTAGCAGCATTGAATTCACGCACACCTTTGCCAATACCACGCATTAGTTCTGGAATTTTTTTTCCACCAAAAAGAAAAACGACTACCAATAATATGATTAACCATTCGCCGCCACCAGGCATACTGAACAATAATAAATTTGTCATGTTGTTTTATTTACATACAAAGTTAATACAATTTGAGTTGATTTGTGCGAGTATTTGCTGATTAGTTGTGTTATTATTGCTTAAAATCATTCATCATCATCTTTAAATTTATCAATTTCACGTCGGTCTTTTTTGGTTGGACGACCAACACCTTTATCACGCACTTCATAAAAAATAGCTGGAAATTTAAGTTTTTCTTTTTCTTCAGGTGGTGTTAAATCTTCGTAACATAATAAAGCTAATGGAGCACCAACTCGTTTCTCTATCAATTTTATGGATTTTAATATCAATTTTTCACCTTGTTTATTGATGTGTACCGTTTGTCCAACTTTTAACATGTACGATGCTTTTACGCTGTCGCCGTCGATTTTTATTTTCCCAGCAGCACATGCGTCGCTTGCCAACGTTCTAGTTTTATAGATACGAATTGCCCAAAGCCATTTATCGATGCGTGTTTTCTGTATTTCTGACATTTTTTTGGTATGGTATTTGAAATACAGCTAATGTATTAAACTATTTTTATAATTTTGTATCATGAAGAAGATATTCTTACTATCAATTTTAACTATTTTAATTTTTGTTGGATTTGCAAAAAAACCACCCAAAAAACCAAAAATTAAACCAATTACTACTTGGATTGAACCTCCAAAGCCAAAAGTTATTTACGGAAAATGGTCTTGGTTTGAAACGGATTGTTGCGGAATTCGACATGGAATTTCAAATCCTCAAAATACAAATGATGAAATTGAACTGGAAATTAAAAGCGACAATACTTTTATGGAAGTTCATACAAAAAAGAATACTTTGCCAAGAGCCGGAAATGTAATTTTATTTAAAGAAAATAACGTGGATATGATTCAGTTTAATGATGAACGTTCTGCGCAATATTTTTTATCATCGAATAGCGATACGTTAACAATTAGTTGGAAACATTTAGAGTTACAAACAGAAAAGTATATTCGTAAAAAATAATTCTTATAGGTAGTTTAAACCAATTGGATTAATTCGGTTATCAATTTAATTACTTCATCTATTTCTTTTTTTGTGGTGTATTTCCCAAAGCTAAATCGTATTGATTTTTCTGCTAAATCTCTTGTCAAACCCATTGCAGTTAAAACATGAGATGGTAAATTTTCTGCTGAGGTACATGCTGAACCTGTTGCTACTGCTAATTTATTTTTTGTGTGATGAATAAAATCTACTGCTTTGAATGGAAATGTAATGTTTGATGTGTTTGGCAAACGCTTTGCGTCTTTACCGTTTATAGTTATTTGATTCTTGAAATTTTCTTGTAAAGTATTTTCAAAATAATTTCGCAAATTTTCAATTTCTGTAGTTATTGAAATAAGTTCGCATGCTTTGCCAAACCCAACAATTGCTGGTACATTCAGCGTTCCGCTACGAATGTTGCGCTCATGTCCACCACCATGTAAAAAAGTTTCTAATGAAACACGTGGATTCTTTCTGCGAAAATACAAAGCGCCAATTCCTTTTGGACCATAAAATTTATGTGCAGAAATACACATCAAATCAATACCATCTTTTTGTATATCAACAGAAATTTTTCCAATTGCTTGAGTAGCATCACACAAAAAAATAGAATTTTTAGCATGCACAATTTTTGAAATTTCTTTGATGTTTTGAATGACACCAGTTTCATTATTTGCATACATCACAGAAACTAAAATTGTTTTTTCGGTAATTGATTTTTCTAATTCTTGTAAATCAATTAATCCATTTTTATCTACTCTTAAGTAAGTAATTTGAGCACCTTTTTTTTTTAAAAAAGCACAAGTATCCAGTACTGCTTTATGTTCAGTTTCAACTGTAACAATGTGGTTTCCATTCTGCTGATATAAATTGTAAATTCCTTTTATGGCAATATTTATTGCTTCGGTAGCACCAGATGTAAAAATAATTTCTTGCGCATCGCAGTTAATAGTTTTAGCTATTTGCTTACGTGCATGTTCTACTGCATCTTTTGCTTGCACACCAAATAGGTGAGTTGCACTTGCAGCATTGCCAAACTTTTCAGAAAAGTAAGGCAACATTGTTTGCAATACATTTAAATCTACAGGTGTGGTAGCATTATAATCTAAATAAATCACACCTTAAAGATATGAAAGATAAAGTTACCAGCAATCTTGAACTGTTCTTTTAACTAATGCAGTGTTAATGCCATAATTTTTCCATCTGTTCAAAATGTCTTGTACTTTTGTTTCGTCCATTTGTGGCGTTCTACTTAAAATCCAAAAAGTAGTTTTTGTTGGATCAGATGTAACAGCATAAGAATAATCGTCCGCAATTTCAACAATCCAATAATTTGAAGAAGTTGGTTGTTGACCAAAAAATCCAACTCTTAATTTTGTGTTGTTAGAATTAGGTTCAACTGTTGCGCGACCTTCAATCTGTGATGCTTGTCCATTTGCAGTAATCTGTTTGTTAACTACTTTAATAGAACCATCTGGATTTGCCGTATATTCAGCAGTGATACACTTTGCTCCTAAAGAAAATATTTGTGGTAAAGATGCAATTTCGTACCATTTTCCAGCATATCTTCCAAGGTCAATTGACGTTGAAGTAGTAGTTATTGGTGTTAAGTTAGTTGGAATGCAACCGCTGATGAGCGCTACTGATAGAATTAAGATTAGATTTTTCATTTTTGAAATATTTTAAGTAACAACAATAGAATTCAGTTTTTGTTTAAGATAAATCAAAAAAAATTAAACAAAATATAAATTCGATACTTTGAAATCAATTTATTATTTTCAACATCATATAAATACATACCTAAATGAAGAAAATTGACCACATTGGAGTTGCAGTGAAAAATTTAGAAGCATCTAATGATTTGTTTTCTAAGTTATTTAACCGAAAACCTTTTCATCATGAAACATTGGAGACACAACAATTAAATGTGTCTTTTTTTAAATTAGAGGATACAAAAGTCGAACTATTAGAACCGATTTCCGAAAAAAGTACGGTGCATAAATTTTTACAAACCAAAGGTGAAGGCATTCATCATGTTGCATTTGAAGTAGATGATATTTATGCAGAAATGGAACGTTTAAAGAATGAAGGATTTTTACCATTAACTGAAAAACCTTATGTTGGTGCATTGAATAAGTTAGTTTGTTTCTTTCATCCAAAAACTACGAATGGTGTGTTGGTTGAGTTGTGCCAGAAGATGGAACACTAATTAAACGGATTTTGAAGTTTTGTATACTATCATAATTTTCTGGTATCTAACTTGTCATTCGATATTATTTTCTATATTTTTAAGTATGCAAAAGCGATATTTTTTATCCATTATTTTTGTGTTTTATGTTCTTCCTTACAGTTTAGCACAAAGCAAACGAGCTTTAGTTATTGGAATCAACGATTATTTTAAATTTGATGATAATTCAAAATCTGTTGTTCGCGACCCACTCAATTCGCTTTTTGGCAGCGTCAATGATGCAAAAGCTGTCAAAGAATTGCTTACCACACGTTTCGGCTTTAATGAAAAAAACATTAAAGAATTGTATAGCAAAAATGCAACACAGGAAAATATTTTAAATGAATTAGATAAGTTATTATTGAACAGCAAAGCTGGTGATAATGTCTTTTTTTATTATTCTGGACATGGTATTCAGTTAAAAAATGTAATTACAAAATCTACAGATGAGGCCATTGCACCAACCGATGTTTTGTATAAGCAAAATGGATTTATAAAAACGCTTCAATTAGCTTCTATCTTTAATAAATTTGTAGATAAGAAAGTTACATTAACTACCATATTTGATTGTTGCTATAGTTGGGGCACGCATACTACTTTAGGAAATAACAAACCACAGACTGATTTTAATTTTTTAATTTCATTAAACGAACCAGGCAGAGAAGAAATTTTGAGTAACATGAGAGAACATGAATATGAATATGTTCGTGACTCACTTGGTGAAATAATAGGTATAGAAACTCGAGCAATGGATTTTAAAGGTTATTTGCAAAGTTCTGGTTTTGATACAGATACTTTATATCAGTTAAATAAAAGAGATTCTTCGTATTACATTTTTTTGTTTTCAGATTATTTGAGAATTTCATCTGATACAATTCCTACTCTTTATAGGTTTGATAGTAGTGCTCAAAAATATATACCGATTGAAATAAATGATGAAGGCGAAAAAGAATTTAAAATTCAGTTTAATCTATTGAATGAAATTTTTCCTGATGCGATAAGTCCATCTAGAAGAGTACAATCTAATTATTTATTCTTATCAGCAACAAATGATGTACAAAAAGCAAGTGAAAAGAAGGATGAAAATGGTAATAAACACGGTGTGTTCACCAAATCAATTATTGAAGTTTTAAAACAAAATCCATCAACTATTACAAGTGAAAAATTATTTGAAAAGATTTCTGTAGAATTAAAAAAGCGATATTATACACAAACACCAACACTTAAATGCGATCCACAACGTTTGAAAAAAAATTTATTGAGCATTCCAACTTCAACGATTTCAAGTGATGTATTTGCTAAATGTATTCAATCAAATAATAATTCAATTACACTAGATAAAGGTGCGTTGTCTGGTTTTTCAAAAGGAAATATTTTACAAGATGTTTCAAACCCAGCCGTTGAAATTGAAATTACTGAATTAAAAAATGAGAACAACAGTATTGCAAAAATTATAAAAGGAAGTGGAAATTTTAAAGGTAAAATATTTAAAGTAAAAGACTGGTATGCTAAAACAAAACCATTAATTAAGGTTTATATCCCACACGATAATTTTTCTACTGCACAATTTTCTACACTCATACAAACTAAGATAACACCATTAGTAAAAGAGCAAGATATGAATGGAATTTACAAAGGTTTTGGTTATTATGTGCCGTTTGAAGAAAATTTTGATTGTTCAAAAATTTATGTTTCAGGCAAACAAATTACATATATAGGTTTGGAACCGAATACGAATACAACACTAAAAGATTTGGATAAAATTACACTTCAAAATGTAAATAAAAATCAACCATATATTATTTATTTACCAGTTCCAGAAGAGATTGCAAAAGCAACAGAACAGTTATTAAAATTGAATCAGAATATTGAGTTAGTTTCACAACCTGAAAAAGCAGATGTATCTATTGCCTGTTTTTATAGTAGAAATATTAATATAGACAAAGACTATTTGCCAAACTCCAAAAAAATAAATCCAGCTGAACCATATTATAGAAAAGGATTGGCACCAAAATTAAAGCCAACCGATGAGCCAGATGTAAACATCGTATTAGCACTAACCTCAGAAAATGTAAGTAAGAAAAGAGACTCAAAGTCACACAAAGTAACTATGCCTTTTTTAATTGTTAATTCGAAAGTTATGGATACTAAAGATATTGCAAAAAAAGTGTATAATTGGTTTGTTATTGAAGCAGCAAAAAAAGGCATTTGGTTAAATAACTGGCCAAAGAAATAATTAACTTTCATGAATAGGTATCAAGTACCAGAAATTGCGATAAGTGCATTGTAAAAATTTTCACAAGCTTTGTTGTTGGTCGAAACAAACAAAACAGGTTCTATTAATTCTAATTCCATCAACAAAAAATTTCCATCGTTTGCTATTACACCATCAACTCTTGCATACAATAATGTTTCAGGAATGCTGTTTAATAAGTTAGTAGCTTGTGTTAAAATTAATTCATTTGGTTCTATAGGTTCTACTGTTCCACCAAATTGCACTTGCACACGAAAATCGCCTTGCTTTACTCTTTTGCAAATAGCATGACTGAATTTTTTATTGAAGAAGATCAGCGACAATTCACCTTTTGTAATAATTTCTTCTACAAATATTTGAACAATCACATCGCCGTTTTTCAATAATTCTGTAAAACGGTTTTCGTCAATATCAACACTGTCAATATTTGCAATCCATGTATTATAAGCACCACCAGAAATAGTTGGTTTTACAACAGCTTTGTTCCAGTTGTTTTCTTGCAGAATTCTTTTTAATGTGATGTTATTCTTTTGAGAACAAATAACATAAGATGGAAGCAAGACACCATTCTTAGAAAAATCATCAAAATAATTTTTGTTTTGATTCCATTTAACTACAGATAACGGATTTAAAACCTTGCATCCAAGTAACTTCAATTTATCCAACCATTGGTCAAACTCAACAGGTTGCTCAAAATAATTCCACATAGAACGCAATACAATCACATCAAATTGCTTCCAGTTTATAGATGCATCGTCCCAAGAAACTGGAATTACTTCAATACTTTTTTGTGTTAAATATTGTTGTATTAATTTATCATCTTCATATAAATCAGGAAATTTATGATAGGTTACAAAAGCTACTTGCATGGTTATTTGTTTTACTAATGCAAAGTAAGACAGATGAAGTCAGAAAAGAATTGTCTTGTGGTAATAAATGAGATTTGGTTCGTGAGACACGAACCAAGGCTAGGGCTTCTACAATTTGCATGCTTTGAGAAATCCTTATAGAAAATAAGTAACATCGAGATTGAGACTGTGTTACTTCACAATTCGTTTCAATACAAACCTATTATTAATATTTAAGGTGTACCAAGCTAAAAAGTACGCTGTAAGAATTACAGATGGAATCAACATAATTAAAAACCAACCATTGTAGTTAATGTAGTACATAGAATTTAGTGCAATAAATGCCATCAGTAAACGTGCATATTCAGCATATTTTACCCATTTTTTTTGTTCAAGAATTGCACTACATATTACAGTAGAAAGCATCAATATGCTGAAGAACACAATCGTATAAAATGTACTTAGTTTTTCATAGTTATATAAGTAAGCCGATAAGCCAACAATAATGAAAATAAATTGCACCAACACATAAATATTCAAACTTTTGCTGGTTGCTTTAGCATCGTATTTTGGTTTATTATAATCAACTTCTGGAATTGGAATTTGGCCACCCAATTCTGCTGGCTGCCAACCTGGTTTAGCAAATATATATTTTAATTTATCTGATACTTTAGGAAATGCTTTTGCGTTTTTAAACATCGTTACATAATACTCAACATTTGCCCAAGCTGGATTCCAGCTTTTCAATTGCGTAGTTACACCATACGTTGGTTCTTCTATTTCTTCCTGAAAAGTACCAAATAGTTTGTCCCAAATAATAAACATACCTGCGTGGTTTTTATCAATATATTTTGGATTTACACCATGATGTACTCTGTGATGTGATGGTGTATTGAAAATGGCTTCGAACCATTTTGGCATTTTGTCGATAGCTTTGGTATGAATCCAAAATTGAAAAAAAGAATTGATACTTGCGCAAATTCCTAAAGTCAACACATCAACGCCTAAAAATGCAATTGGCAAAAAGAAAATAAATGCCAGCAAACTATGAATCCAAGATTGACGCAATGCAACCGTTAAATTGTATTCTTCGCTTTGGTGGTGCACCACATGCGCGCCCCAAAATAAGTTAACTTCATGACCAAAACGATGTGCCCAATAAAAACAAAAATCAAATAAAATTAAAACAACAATATATGCTGTAACACCAGATAAATGTAATACAGCGAAGTTTTCTAACACCAAAACATAAGCACCTAACATTAAACCTGTGGTTAATAATTTAAACAACAAATGACTTACACCAATATTTAAATTCGTCAGTGCATCGTTTAAACGATAATATTCTGGATGTTTTTTGCGCGTAGCAAAATATTCTACAACAATAAAAAGTAAAAAAATTGGAATGGCAATTACGGTGCTGAGTTGTTCCATGATGTTGAATTTAAAATTATTGTAGATTTAGTATTATTAAAAATGCTTGAACATTAAAGTTAACCTAAGTTTAGTTTCAAAACAATATACTTTTTATAATTTAACAAGAGTTTAAATAATTTATTTAAGCAAGACGTTTAAATAGGTAGAATATTTTAAAATTAATTTACAGCTTATGTTTGATTTTATAAAGAAAAAAATAAATGCTTTCATTTTAAAAAAAGCAACAGAAAATAAAACCATTGACATTGTTGAAGTGCGCACGCAAGAAATTGGGTTGACTTCTGTAATTACAGAAACTGACATTAAGATTACAAATTCATTTTTTTTGCCAATTACCATTTTATCTATTGAAACAAAATTATTAAATAGAAATGGCATTGAAATTGGCTCGATGAATTATCACCAGCCACAAAAATTAAAAGGTAAATCGGAGTTGATTTTAACTGCAACTTCTAAAATTAGTATTATCACTTCTATATTTCAAGCAATTTCGCAACTGTTAGCGCATCCAATAAAAATGCGCAGTGTTGGTGTATCCAAAATAAAAATTTTATGGTTTACAATCGAAATTCCTGTGGATGATTATTTTGAAATACATCCAAGTAAAGTAAAAATAACAAAAGATTTGACCGAAGAAGAGAAAGCAGAACGCGCAATTAAACAGAAAGAACGTGCCGAAAAACAAGCTATAGAAAAAGCAGCTCGCAAAGAAAAAATATTACAACGCAGATATGGCGAAAATTATATTTCTAAAGAAGAACGAATTGCGATGAACGATAATGATATTGAATTAGATAATGAACAAATAAATATTGTGTTAGATGAAAATGTAATTGATCAAATTCCGGAAATAGATAACATTTCTATTACTGAAAATTCTGTTACAGAAATAAAGAATAAGCAGAATAATGATGACTTATGAACAGCTTAATCTTTATTTAAGATTCTGAAACAAGTTCAGTATGACAACGACTCGGCACCGCGACGTTGTCATGCCGAATTTAATTTGGCATCTAATGCTGATTATTACACTAGTTACTTTCCTAAATAGAACCTAAAGTATTTGCAATTACTTACAATATCTTGGTAATACGCAGTTTGCGAATAATTATCTTTCAATTTCTTAAATAACGGTCTGGTATTGGTGCTGTATAATAAACTATAATTTCCACCATAGCTATAGTATACATCTTGTTTAGCAAAAAACAAATCTAATTCACATTTTGATGCCTGAAAAACTGCATTTGTTTTTAATTCTTTGTTTGTTGATATACTTTCTGCTTTTAGAAAATAATCATACGGTTTTTGTGGATTGTTTGCTGCAATAGTTCCTGTTCCATTGTTATAATTATAAGGTTTTTTGATGGTGTTCGGAATAGTGTTGTATCCATAAATATTAGATAGATAATAATTGCCACCTTCATAAAAATGCAGGTTTCTAAAATAGCCATGAAGTGATGTGTTGTAATAAAAATTACCTAAAAGATAATTCGCTTTTGCAGCTTTTTCGTCATTACCACTGGCAAGTTTTTTTAATTGTAAAAGTGCTTCAACCAATTGTTCCTTATTCATGTTAGCAGTGATAAAATTAAATTCTTTATACGTTAAATCTTTAAATGCATCTTTCATAGTTGATTCATAATACGTTTGAATATTGCTGCTAAAAATTAAACCAGATATGTTGCTATAACCATTAAAAGATGGTTCTTTAAGTTTGAGTGCCTCGTTCCAGCTATCATTATAGTCTATCGGTTCTAAGCATTTAAAATTAGCAGAAACTTTTTTGTATGCTATTAATGCATTCTCTAAATCATCTTTTTTGAAATAATACGAACCTTTTAGTTCATACAATGCATCTAATATAATAG
The DNA here is from genome assembly GCA_938008535.1 of uncultured Saprospirales bacterium. Classification (GTDB taxonomy): domain Bacteria; phylum Bacteroidota; class Bacteroidia; order Chitinophagales; family JADIYW01; genus JADJSS01. The sequence continues at coordinate 31,614 of CALLKF010000005.1, forward strand.
TTGAAGTCAGCAATTGTTTTTCAAACGCTGATTTATTTTTCGAATTAAATAAATCAATCAAATCGCTAATAATATTAATATCAGGATTTCCATACAATCCTTTTAAAGTGTTGTGACACAAAAATGCTTTTGCTAAATTATTTTGTTGCATATAATTATGACCTAAAATTTCATACACAAAACCTTTTTGTTTTTCATCTTTATTATTTAAAAACTGAGTAAAGATTTTTTGTTCTGCAACTGCATCAATTGTTTTTAAGCTACCAATGTAAGCGCAAAACGAAGTTCTGTCTTTTTGCTCTAAAATGCCTTTATCTGTTGAGTTTAATTGATTTGCTGTTGCTTGTGATTTTGCATAATCACCGTTTAATAAATACAAATGTGCTAAGTAAGCGAGCCAAAAATCAGCACGTTTTACTTTGTTTGTTTTTATTAAAGTTTCTGTAAATAATATTATCTTTTGCAGATACAATTTTTCAGTTGCATTCATTAAAGGAAACGTATTTTTTGATGCATATTGGTTTGGAATTTGAAATGCACTGTGTTCAATTTGTAACAAAGCACGGCAAGCCATCAGCTCTAAATACGCACTGTTTGGCGCAACTGCATAAATGTTTTTCATTTCCGATAAACCATTAGAAAACTTGTTGAAACCACGCAACACATACAGTGTAGCTTTTTCGTTTGGTGTTTTGCACAACAAAATCGCATTGTCAAAATTCATCTGATTAGAAATGCGAAAACTTGCATAACACGGAATTTTTCTGTCTGTTGTATTATGAAAAACCTGCGCAAAAGCAACACCAGCTTCTGCAAATTTTTTCTGATTAAACAATGCACCACCTTTTTGTTCTAATGCATAATAATACAATAATGACTTTTGTTTCAATGGCTCTACATAAGTATTAAAATATCGTACAGCATCATCATTAAAACCACCATAATGTGATAGGCGCACCAACTGATATGCGATGCGCAATTTAATATCTGGATTTTTTGTTGCTGCATATAATATGTTTCCATCTTTTGCAGTTGACATAAATTGTGGTTTAGTCATTTTCTTGCGAATGTTACCATAGTACCAATTTTCATCAGTGCTTTCTTCTGTTGAAGTTGCAAATGGTTCACATTTTTTTGCAAATATTAAATAGTTGAGAGCTTCAATTCCTTTATCCGTTAAATAAATTTGTTGCTTTAATGTGTCGTTAATATTCTTCAACGATTTTGTAGAAATTATTTTAGATAAATCACTGCTTGATGACTGATAGACCAAGTAATTTAAAGCATTTTCATTGATTTGGTTGTCGAAATATTTCTTCCATTCTAAGATATTGTAATCTATTTCTTCAGTATTATTTGGCACATCATCATGTGAATGATTGTCATAAAATGTTTCATCGTATGTTAGAAAAAAGGGTTGTAAAGTTTTGTCTGATATTAGGTTTTGATCAAATAAATTATAAAATGTTCCATCTTCGGATGACCACGAACAAGCATTTGTTTTATTTAGCACAGCAGCTAAAAATAATAACGCTAAAATATATTTTTTCATTTTGAGATGGTTTTAAGATTTTGGATAGAATAGTAATTTAAATTTGATGAATCTAAATGATAAAAGATAGTATTTAGTTCCTTATTTTTTATTTTATTTTTTAGAAATGTGGATGCTTGATGTAATTGCGTTGATGTAACTTCTTCTACTTTTAGAGTGAAATCTTCATAAATATAGTTTCCATGTAGATAATGATCTTTTTTTACCAAATAAAAATTTGCTTTTATTGGTTGATAGATACTTGTGTCTTTCAACATATCATTTCTGATTCCGTTTAATAGACGTTTTTCTCCAACTTGATTTTCGATAATTGCCCAACTATAAATTGGCAAAGCAATATCTAATGCAATTGGATAATTTTGGATTTCTTTACAATAATTTTCTGCAAGTTTATTTTCTAAAATGGAATTTTCTTCTTTATAATCTAACGGATTTGATGTTGCATAATACATCAGAACACTTTTTTTTATTGGTGGAATGCCAGTTTTTGTTTTATCTTTTATTTGATGTAAACGAATAGTTGCTGAAACAAGCAGTGTTGGGTTTTGTTTTTCTACAATATTCAGCAAGTAAAAATATTTACTTCGTGTACTTATAGTCCAATCACAATCGAACTGTATTTCTTTTATTTTTTTATCAGAAATTTTCGGATAAATAAATTCAATTTCTTGTTTGATGTGTTTTGCTAATTCTTCGATTTTATTTTTATCTAAATTCTTAAAAACGTCATTTGTTATAAAAACTACGGGTATAATTTCTTGCTGTTTATTTATTTCTTTAATGTTGATTTCACCAACTGGAATAGCTTCGTTATTTTTAATGTCAACATCAAAAAAACGTACATACAATTTCTGTACGTTTAATTCATCCAAATATTTTTTTTCAATAGGTGAAATTTCGTACGTCGTTTCCCAAAAATAAAATGAAGTTGCATGTTGTTTTTTACAAGCAATGCAAGAAGCAATAATTAAAATAACAAACGAGATTTCTTTCATTCTATAATGGAACGAAATTAAACAATTTTAAACATACAGATGATAAGTAATTAATGGTATCTTATTGTACAACACCATTACAATCATCATCAATTCCATTGCCAATAATTTCTGTAATTGGCAGCACTTCACCAGAGCAAATTCCCCAAAGTCCAGCGCTACAATTCTGTGTACCAGCTCTGCATCTGCCAACACCTGCGGTTCCAGCTGGTCCTGTATAGCATGCGCGAGTTACGCCATTGTCTATTACGCCATTGCAGTCATTGTCAATGCCGTCACATACTTCTGTAGATGGTAAAACTTGGCCAATACATGCGCCCCAAGCACCACCAGAACAAACTTGTGTTCCTGGTCTACAAGAGCCAACACCTGAAGTTCCTGCAGGTCCACTGTAACAACTTCTGGTTATTCCATCAACCGTTCCATCACAATTATCGTCTATTCCATTGCAAATTTCAGTAGTTGGTGCTCCAGGTGTGGCGCTGCAAACTAAGCCAGAACCTGCACCGTTACAAACCCAAACACCTGTTCTTGTACAAGCACCAACTCCAACAGTACAAGAAGATCCTTTAAGTGGCCAAAGCTCATCTGTAGTTCCGTTACAATTGTCATCTACACCATTGCAAAGTTCAGTTCTTCCTGGATTAATAAGGTTGTTTGCATCATTACAATCAGTGTTGTTGGCTACATAACCAGATGGTACAGAGCATGAAGTTGTAGTTACTAGTGGATTGCCATAGCTATCTCCATCCGCGTCTCTATAGTAAGTATTTACAGGAATACCATTATCAACAACACCATTACAATCATCATCAATACCATTACAAGTTTCAGCAGTTGGAGAACCAGCCGTTACACTGCAAACTAAGCCAGTTCCAGCGCCATTACATATCCAAACGCCACTTCTTAAGCAGGCACCTGTACCAACAGTACATACCGTACCTTTTAGTAGAAATGTTTCATCAACTAAACCATCTTGGTCGTTGTCTTTATTATCACATAATTCTGGCGCGCCTGGATAAATAGTTGGATCTTGGTCGTTTCTATCTAAGCTATCAGCAACATAACAAGGAAATGGCGCACAAGCAAAAAGCGGTTCGCATCTGTCGCCATGTCCATCGCCATCTGCATCTTTATAAATGTAAGTAAACAAATTGCATTTTGGTGTTGCAATCCATGCAGTTCCATTCCAAACTAATACATCACCAATAGAATTTCCCATGATGATATTGTTGAAATTATAGGTTGGATTGATTCTTTCCCATTTTGTTAATGGTAAATTATACATAAAAAACGCAGAACTATCTGTATCAAAAACTAATAATGAATTTGCTGGTGAAGTGATGGCTAACCGAAGTGCTGCCGTCATTCTTGGAATTAAAAGGCCTTTGTTAGTGCTTGCGACATCTAACATGGCGCTATTATTTGGTGCTGCACCTGTAGCGTTAATTCCGATATTCTGACTAAATGAGATATGGAAAATCAATAGCAGAAGAACTAAAAAAATAGACTTCATAATAAATGGTTTGAAATAAAGATAATAAAATTTCCAGATTAGTACAAATTCTATACGTAACGATTAATAATAAATGAGATGTCTAGTTTCGTGTTATGTCAAATTTAGGTATGGTTTTTAATAAAATGTTTAAAATAAAATTCTAATGTTTTCGTTAAACAGAAATGAAGATTCTTTCTTTGATATTACTTTTTTTTGCTATTTCGTGTAAGAGCAATAATACAGTTTCGATTAACGATATTACTCATAAAATACCAGCTACAAGTTTAAGCAAAGAAATTAATTTGTTGATGCAAAATCTGGAAACACAAACCGAACTTACCAAAACATATAATCCAGCTTATGTAACACTAAAATATCCAAACGGCGATGTGCCTATAAATACTGGTGTTTGCGCAGATGTTGTAGTGCGTGCGTTGCGTGCAACTAATATTGATCTCCAAAAAGAAGTTCATCTAGATATGAATAAAAATTTCTCAGTTTATCCAAAAAGATGGAATTTAAAAACAACTGATAAAAATATTGACCATAGACGAGTAGCAAATCTGATGAAGTTTTTTGAAAGAAAACAAAAATCAATTGATATTACTAAAAATACAAATGATTATAAAGCTGGTGACATTGTAGCATGGAAATTAAACAATGGTTTATTGCATATTGGAATGGTTTACAATGGTGCCAATGAAGATGGCACGCCATTAATTGTACACAATATTGGAAGTGGAACTAAAGTTGCAGATGTGTTATTTCAATGGGAAATTATAGGACATTACCGATGGTTTGAACAGCAAGATTAGTGATTTAATCATTCATCATCTTCCACAATTTATCTTTCAATTCCATAATATTTTCATTCGCTAATGCAGAGAAGAAGACGTGTGGAATTTTTTTAGGTAATTCTTTGGCTAACATTTTTTTCAATTCATCATCCAAAAGATCTGATTTCGAAATGCCAATAATTCTTGGTTTATTCACCAATTCCTTGTTGTATAATTTTAATTCTTTAGCCAAAATCTTGTATTCTTTTTTGATGTCGTCACTATCTGCTGGGATCATAAATAACAAACATGAATTACGTTCAATATGACGTAAAAAACGGACACCTAATCCTTTACCTTCGTGCGCACCTTCAATAATTCCAGGAATATCAGCCATGATAAATGAACGGTCATCGCGATAAGAAACAACACCTAAATTGGGTACTAAAGTGGTAAACGGATAATTAGCAATTTCTGGTTTTGCAGCACTCACTACAGATAATAATGTAGATTTTCCTGCATTTGGAAATCCTACTAAACCAACATCTGCTAACACTTTTAGTTCTAAGATTTTCCAACCTTCGCTGCCTTCTTCACCAGGTTGTGCATAATGAGGTGCTTGTTTGGTAGAAGTTTTAAAATGCGTATTGCCTTGTCCACCTCGACCGCCTTTTAACCAAACTACTTCTTGTCCGTCTTCTAAAATTTCAAATTCTTTTTCGAACGTTTCTCCATTTTTTGCAACAGTACCTAAAGGAACTTCAATGATGATATCATCTGCACTTCTGCCACTTCGCATACCACCTTCACCAGATGCACCATTGTCAGCATGAATATGTTTTTTGTATTTAAGATGTAAAAGAGTCCAAAGTTGTTTGTTTCCACGAAGGATAATGCTTCCACCTTTTCCACCATCGCCACCATCAGGGCCACCCATCGGTACGTATTTCTCTCTGCGCCAATGCACCGAGCCACCACCGCCATTTCCAGACCGAACAAATATTCTGACGTAATCTATAAAGTTGCTTCCTTCCATTTTGTTATTATTGTAAAGATAGAAATAAAAAAGACCTTCAAGGTTTTTAAAACCTTGAAGGTCTGGATATATTTTAAAATCTATTTTATTTTGTTGATTTCTGCTTTCAAAGCTTCAAAGATATCTTCGATAGAACCAATGCCATTTAATTCCACTACTTTATTTACTTTTTTGTAATGATCTGCAACTTGTGCCGTTTCTTTTAAGTAAACTTTGAAACGATTGCGAATAATAGTATCGTCTAAATCGTCGGCTCTGCCAGAAGATTTTCCGCGTTCTTTAATTCTATGAACGATTTCGTCTTCAGCAACTTCTAATGCTAACACTAAAGAAATTTCTGTTTTCTTTAAATCTAATAATTTATCTAAAGCTTCGGCTTGTGGTTGTGTACGTGGAAATCCATCAAAAATAAAGCCTTCTACTTTTCCGGCATATTCATCCAATTTATTAGACAACATTCCGATCGTAACTTCATCAGGAACCAATTCACCTTTGTCCATATATTTTTTAGCAACAACGCCAAGTGGTGTTTCGTTTTTCAATTCTGAACGGAATAAATCACCTGTCGAAATATGCAGCAAGTTGAATTCTTCTGCCAATTTTACTGCTTGTGTACCTTTGCCACTTCCTGGAGGTCCAAACAAAATTAAATTTATCATGTTGGTTTTAAAATTAAGTTGTAAAGATACAACGTATTTAGGATTTAAGATTTATGACATACCATTTTTTGAGTTTAGTTACTTTTTGGTAATGTTTGATTAATAGTAATTTGTGTTGTTCATCGTGGTAAGAATATTATAGCGCAAAAGTTTGCAACTAAAACATAAAATTATTTGGAAATGGAATTTTTTTTGAAAGATGATTGTTATACTTAAAAATCAATAAAATGAACAACGAAATAGACGAATTTAAAAAAAATGATGAATCACTTTGGAAATTAGCGGAAAAACGTGCAAAATTTAAACGTCATTTAACCATTTTTGCTATAGTAATGGCATTTCTATGGGTAGCAAATGTATTTACTTTACTAATATTTACGCATGGTTTGGCGTTGATGACCTTGATTTGGAGTGCTGTGTTAGTGCATGAATATTGGAAAGCATATCATGATGATGACAATGAAACATTAGTGCGAAAAGAATTTGATAAATTGAAAAAAGAAAAAGGTGATGTTGGCTACAAAAGTAGCGATGAAGTTCGAGAATTATAATTTTTAATGCATACCTAATAAATCTGCGTACGGACTATATTCGTACGCTTTTTCGTTTTGGGTTTGTGTGAAATAGGGTTCTTTGTAAATAATTTCGCTTACTAATTGCGACAAACGTTGCTCGAAGCTCAGCAATAATTCAATAGGAATTGGCTCTTGGTTATTTAAATATGAAATGCCATCTTTCATTTTTTTTGCATGATGATATCCAACATAAATTTCCTTACAATCGAAAATCTTATAGTACATCAAAGCATATAAAATACCTTGAAATGTAGCGCTGTAGTCTTTGTTTTTATAAATAAAAAGTGTGTCGAGGAATTTTTGAATACTTTCTTCATTATCCATTTCTGGAAATTTTGGCAATTCAATTTGTCCAGTTTTATAATCAATAATTCGAATGGCTTTTTCGTTTATTTTATCAACTCTGTCTATCGTTCCTTGAATGGTAGCAAATGTTCCGTCTTCTAATTTGAGTTGATTCCAAATTAATTTTTCTTCAGTTTTTAAAATACATAATTTACCAACTGACGCATCGTTTTCAATAATTTTTTGCGCAATGCGTTCGATAATTGTTAACTGTAATTTATTACCAGCTTGTGTAATTTCTTTTGGTAATTCTAAGTCAATAATTGCTTGTATGGTAACTGCTTTTATAAAATCTGTTTTTGCAAACGAGCTAATTTTTTCAGTATTTAAAACAATATTTAAATGTGGTTTGTAAATTAGTTCTACTATTTTATGTAAAATTTGTCCAAAAACTGCAGCGTCTAATTCTTCTGCTAATTCTTCAGGTTCGCTAATGTTTGCTACATATTTAAGGTAAAACTGCAACGGACATTGATTGTAGATTTTTAATGAAGATGGTGAAAATTTTCGTTCACGAAGTGCATCAATAATTTCAGGTGTTTTCTTAATTTGTAAAATTTCGACACGGTGATTTACTGAATTATTTTTTTCTTCTATCACAGCAATAAATTCAGTAATTGTATTTTTATCTGTATTTAAATCGTGTTGAATTTGGCGAATAAACCTGCTTTTTTCACTGCTATTATCACCAATTTGATTGTTATAAATCAGTTGGATGTTTTTTGCTCTTTTCAGCAAACGATAAAAATGATAGGCATTGATGCCATCAAATTGTTCAAACGTTGGTAAGCAAAAACCTTTGCGCAAATTGTATGGAATAAAAGAATTGGTTTTGTTGGTGCCAGGCAAGTTATCATCATTCAACGATAAAATAAAAAGGTTGTCAAAATCTAAAATACGCGTTTCTAAAAAACCCATAATTTGTATATTGCTTTTAGTATCGGTTTCAAATGGCACTTTAATGCTTGCTAAAAACTGTTTAACAATATATGGCAATGCACTTTTGTCTAAGAAAATATTTCTTTCTAGAAATGAATGAAGCAACGCATTTAATTGTTCTGTTATTTTTTCTTTGATTGGATAAAAATAAGTATCAACGAGGTGTGTAGATTCAATGATTTGTAATACAGTTTTTAAAATATCAACCGAATTTGTAGAATCAGTTAAAAGTTTTGAAGGAAAAAACTCTGCTAATATTTCGGCTGGCATGTATGGAACAAAATATGGAATAATGCTATCTAGTTTTTCTTTTTGCTGCACATTCTTTTTCAAATAAAGATGATTCGACAGTGCAGTAATATCTTTGTGATAATAGTCGGTTGCTGTTTTTCCAATTCGTGCGTTTGCATAAAAACTCAGCAATGAATTTGCAAATAAAAACAACTCGCTTTCTGCAATTGAAAAACCCATGGTGATGTTCATTGCACTTGCATCAATATTGTATAACAAAGGATTTAGCAGCTTTTCGTCACACAAAATAATTGCCGTTTTTTCATTTTTTTGTGAATCAATTTCAATAATATTTTCACTCGCACCATCACTTTCACTCTTACTGAAATACTGCGCCACAAATTGTGTTTGTCCAACTGAAGATGACACACCAATAATTTCTATGTTTTTGTTTTTTATTAATTCATCATCAATTATCCAATGATGATTTTTACCATAAAATTTTCGTTGATAATCGCGCAAAAAATTTCCTGCTTCATGTAATTTATTATTAAGGAAATGAGCATCGGCGTCCCACCAAAATTCAGTTTCATAATGTTGCTCTACAGTTTTAAAGATTGCTTCTTCGCAAACTGATAAAGCATTAAAACCACAAAAACTAATTTTTGAATACGGTAATTTTAATATTTCAGATTTTAAACTTTCATATACTTCGCGATATGCCATGCCTTCGTACGCAAAATTATGTTGTTGTAGTTTTTGTTTAAATGCAACATACATTTCACCAAGCAAACTCCATGTTTTTATAAACGCATCTTTATAAATGCTTTCCTTTTTTTGTGTAGATGTAGTTAAGATAAACTGCTCAATATATTTTCTGGTTTCTTCTGAAATAGAAAACGTTTCATCGATTTGCTTATGCGCTTTTAAAACAGAAAATAATTGCGTTGCGTCTATCAAATATTTATCGCTTTCATCAAAATCTTTTAGTATCAAATTTCCCCAAGGAATAAATTTTTCCAATGGTTGCTGCATGTTCGTTAATTCATTTTGCACATCATAAATATCTAATAATAAATGCCAATCATCTTTAATTATTAATGATGAATATTGCGTAATAAACTCTTGTATAGTGAGCGTTTCTGGAAGAATAAAATTTTCCGTAGAAAACTTTTCTTTTAAAAAACCAGTAAAATATTTTGCTGCTCTTTTAGAAGGAAAAATGTAGCACGAACTGTAAAGGTACGGCAAATTTTCTTTCGTAACTGTGTATGCAATTTGTTTTAAAAATGGCTCCATTTTACGAATATACAAAATCGAGTGTTTATTAGTGCTATCAAATATTCGTTCACTAAACGTTCACACAGATTACTCTTATTATTCTCGCAACTCTTCATAATTGACTACATAAACTGAATATAAACCACGCAAGTTTCACCGCGAATTTATGTGCAAGTGATATGCTTGATATTACTTTGCATCATCAAACACACACATAAATTTTTTACAGATGAAAACAATCACAAAAACAATTATCGCAACCATTCTGGTTGTGCTGTGCGCCTCAGGTTTTGCACAGAATGGAAAAATCTCAGGATTAATTATTGACAAAAGCACGCAAGAAACTTTAATAGGTGTAAATGTTTCTGTTGATAGCTCATTGTTAGGTGCAACTTCTGATTTAGATGGAAAATTTGAAATTTCAGATTTAACACCAGGCAACTACACGCTGGTGTTTTCTTACATTGGATATGCTGATAAAAAAATCAACAATATAGTGGTTAATGCAGATGCAACAACAGTGCTAAATGTAAGTCTGGAAGTTGGTGCTAAAGAATTAAATGAAGTAGAAATTGTCGATTTCAAGAAAACAAATACAGAAACTGCAGTTTTGTTAGAAATGAAAAATGCCAATCAGATTTCTAGTGGTATTTCTTCTCAACAAATACAAAAAACTGCGGATAGAGATGCAGCACAAGTCGTGAGAAGAATTCCAGGTGTATCAATCCAAAGCAATTTTATAAATATTCGAGGTTTGAATCAACGATATAATAATGTATTGTTGCACAATGCCATGGCACCATCTATGGAATCAGATGTAAAATCTTTTGCTTTTGATATAATTCCATCGGCACAGTTAGATAGAATAATTGTATTGAAAAGTCCATCTGCAGATGTAGTTGGTGAGTTTGCTGGTGGTATGGTAAAGATATTTACAAAAAGTTTTCCAGATAATAATTTTGTTGATGTATCGTATGGCACAACATTTAGAGTTGGTACAACTTTTAAACCATTCTATAATCAAAAAAATGGACCGTTGTTTTACTTAGCAAATGACTCAAAAAACAATTTACCATCAGATTTTCCAAAAGATGTGAATGCTTTAACATTGCAACAACAAGTAGATGCAGGTAAACAATTGAATAATGATTGGACAGCAAAAAAACAGGCATCTATTCCTGATCAACGCATTGGAATTAGTTTTGGCAGAAGAATTTCAACAGATAAATTGTTGATTGGTATGATTACTTCTTTAAATTATAGCATATCAAAACAGACATTCAATATATTCAGAGCAGACTATAATATTTATGACTTTGCAAATAACAAACAAGATGCAAGATATAATTACACAGATGAACAATATAATAATAATGTTCGTTTAGGTGTTTTACATAATTGGGCATTTAAATTTAAGAAGAACACGATTGAGTTTAAGAATATTTTTAATAGTAACGGATTATCTCAATACACACACAGAACTGGTACTGATTTAGCCAATGATTTAACTGTAGATAACCATGCATTCTATAATGTATATAAAGGAATTTATGCAGGTCAGTTTTTAGGAAAACACCAAATTAAATCAGATAACAATTCAATTGATTGGGTAGTTGGATATAGCAGAGCATATAGAAAAGAACCTGATTTTAAACGATATACTTCAACACTAAACACGGCTACAAATATTTACGAAATAAACGTATTGCCAACGTCTGTAAATCCAAATAATTTGGGTAGATTTTTCTCTAATATGAATGAGAATATCGTTACCGTTGCACTTAATTCAACAAATAAAATTATTAAATCAGTTGATAAAGGAATTATTCCATCTGTAAATGGTGGTGTTTATGTAGAGTATAAAAACCGAGATTTTAAAGCAAGAATTTTAGGATTTAAACGTTCAGATTTTGATTTATTTAAATATGCTTATGCAACTCAAGGCATCGATGTATTAATGCAAAATATTAATACAATTGATGGAATTAAATTAGGAGAACAAACACGATCTTATGATTCATATAAAGCGAATAATTTAATTGGCGCTTCTTACATTAACACAGAAATAGCTATTAAAAATAAAGTACGAATTGTAGCTGGTTTTAGGTATGAATATTCTAACCAACAGTTGACTTCTGGTGTTCAAACAGATTTGATTAAAGTAAATAACATTAAACATGCTTACTTGCCTTCTGTAAATATCAGTTATAATATTACACAAAAAATGCTGGTACGCGCAGCTTACGGAATGAGTGTGAATCGACCTGAGTTTAGAGAAATTGCACCTTTCGCTTTTGATGATTTTTACACACGTTATACAATAGAAGGAAATCCAAATCTTAAAAATGCATCTGTACATAATGTGGATATAAAATGGGAATACTATCCTTCAAACGGTGAAGTTATTAGTGTTTCAGTTTTCTATAAAAAGTTTATAAATCCAATTGAATCTAAAGCTGTGGTTGGAACAAGTGGAAGTACATTCTCTTTTGCAAATGCATATCAGTCAGATGTTGCAGGTGTAGAATTAGAACTGAAAAAATCATTCGTGAATGCTAAAAATTATTTTATCAAACATCTTGGATTAATGGCAAATGCATCATATATCTATAGTAAAGTAAATTTAGGTAAAGAAAACATTGGACAAAGTGATAATCGTCCATTGCAAGGTCAATCACCATATTCTATAAATGCAGGTATTTTCTTTGAAGATAAAGAATTAGGATTACAAGCTAATTTATTATACAATGTTATTGGCAAACGTATAGCATTTGTTGGCACTGACGACAATCCAGATATCTATGAAATGTCAAGACATGTTTTAGATTTTAACATTCAGTACAGATTTAAGAAAAATGTTGAAATCAGTCTTGCAGCAAATGATTTAATTAACCAACCATTTCTTTTTTTACAAGATGGAAATAGAGATAAAAAATGGAATAGAAAATCAGATCAGGTTTTTCAAAAATACCAACCAGGTCAAACTATTTCATTAGGTGTAAAATATAATTTCTAAATAAAAAATTAAATTCTTTAAACAAATTTTATGAAAACAAATCAAATCAAATTTAAACAAACTGTACTTTCATTAGCAGTTTTATTAATCACATTAGTAGCTGGTTGTAAAAAAGATGACAAAAAAGATATTGTTATTGTGCCACCTGCAGATAGACCAGTAAAAGATGTTTCTGGTAATTTAATAGGCAATATTTTATGGGACAAAGACACGGTTTATCGTTTAAATGGTGTAGTTAATGTTGGTGTAGATTCTATCCAAACAGGAACAACACCTCAAGCAACTAGTGTTTTAACAATTGAAGCTGGAACTGTAATTGTTGGTAAAAAAGGAACAACAGGTTCTAATCCTGGTACCTTAGTAATTCATAGAGGTAGCAAAATTTATGCTGAAGGAACAGCTGCTAATCCAATTATTTTTTCATCAGCAGAATCTTCTAAAGCACCTGGAGATTGGGGTGGATTAGTAGTTTGCGGAAAAGCAACAAACAACCAACCTGGTGGTTTCGCTACACTAGAAGGAAGTTATGGTGGTCACCACGGTGGTTCTGATGACAATGATAATTCTGGTGTAATTAAATTTGTACGTTTAGAATATGCTGGTTATCCAATTTTGACAGATAAAGAAATTAATTCACTTACATTAGGATCTGTTGGTAGTGGAACAACTATTAGCTATGTACAAGCATCTTATGGCTTAGATGATGCATTTGAGTGGTTTGGTGGTACAGTTAATTGCGATCACTTAATTGCTTATAAAACAACAGATGATGATTTTGATTGTGATTTTGGTTACAGAGGCAGAGTGCAATTTGCAGTTTCATTCAGAAGTGCAAATTTAGCAGATCCAGTTTCTGGCTCAAACAGCTTTGAAGTAGATAACGATGGTGGTGGTTCTGCTAATACACCATTTACTTCACCATCATTTTCAAACGTATCCGTATTCGGACCAAAACAAGATTCTACAACTTCTATTGATGCTAATTTCAGAAGAGCTTTGCACTTAAGAAGAAGCAACAAAATTAAAATATACAACTCATTCTTTACTGGTTTTCCTCAAGGTGTTGTAATTGATGGTGGAAATACTAAAACGTATGCTGAAGGTAACGAACTAGTAATTAAAAACTCGGTATTGTCATTAATGGATAATTGGACTGCTTATGTGCCATACAAATCAGATCAAGCTGGCTTTAATGTTGGTTCATGGTTCTTAGACGCAACTAGAAGTAACGGTACAGTAAATAATGTTACATCTGTTGGTTATACTTTGTCTTCTTTATATAATAATACAGCTCCAAATTTCTTGCCTTCTTCAACTTCTTCTTTGTTAAGTGGTGCAAGCTTTACAGGTTTAACAGGATTTACATCTGTTGCTTATAAAGGTGCATTTGATGCAACAACAAATTGGACAAATGGTTGGGCAGAATACAATCCTGCAACTATCGTTTATGTAAGATAAATCACAAAACACGATTGTCCGATGTGTGTGAAAAATCGGATAATCGTTTTCATCTGTGTGTGAACCTCGAAGTTAGCTTCGAGGTTCTTTTTTTTGTAAATTTTAAAATTAACGAAGCATATTTTTATTGAATTTAATCTGTTTTGTTTGTATTGGTTTAATGGAAATCGTCTGTATTTAGTGTGAATCGCTGATAGGTAAAAGAAGTATGCAGTAGCTTTGTAAAAAGTTATCTATATGCATTATTCTTTTACAAAAATCCTTCTTCTTTTATCTATTTTTTCTTTTTTAAAATCAAAAGCTGATCCATTAGATGCAAGTAGAATGTATGTTGATTCGACATTAGCGCCATTCTATCATGGCGTTGCTTCTGGAGACCCAACGAATAATAGCGTTTTTATTTGGACACGCATCACAACAGATGAATCGAATCCAACTATTTCTTGGAAAATTGCAACCGATACAAGCATGTCAAATGTAGTTCAATCTGGCACTACGTCTACTAATGCTGATAAAGATTTCACAATAAAAATTGAAGCAACTGCTTTGCAACCAAACACGTTTTATTTTTATGAATTTACTTACAATAATCAACATTCACTAAGAGGAAGAACGAAAACATTACCAACAGGAAATGTCAATAAAATAAGGTTTGCCGTAGTGTCTTGTTCCAGTTTTCCGCATGGATATTTTAATGTGTATCAAGCTATCAACCAGCGCAATGATGTAGATGCTATTATTCATTTAGGTGATTATATTTATGAATATGGCAAAGATGAATATGGAACCGTTCGTGCACCAAACCCTGAAAATGAAATACTAAATTTATCAGATTATCGCATTCGACATAGCATGTATAAATTGGATTCTATGTTAATGCGTTTGCATCAACAATTTCCTTTCTATACAATCTGGGACGATCACGAGTTTGCTGATAATGCATATAAGATAGGTGCGGAAAATCATACATCAACAACCGAAGGCGTTTGGCAATCCAGAAAAATGGCTGCACTCAAAGCATACAACGAATGGATGCCGATCAGAAATATTGATTCTATTCCAGCTATAAAATTATACCGTAAAATAAATATTGGAAATTTAGTGGATTTAATTTTTGTAGATACCAGAATTACTGCTCGCACCGAACAATCTTTATTGGCTTCTATTTCTGGTGTAGATGATTCGACACATTATTTAATTGGAAATGAACAATTCGATTGGCTAAAAAATCAAATCAAAAATTCAACTGCACAATGGAAAGTAATGGCAAATCAAGTAATGGTCGCGCCTTTTAAAGTTTTTAATGTTGGATTTAATTCAGATCAATGGGACGGCTATTCTTCTGAAAGAAAAAAATTATTTAAAATTATTAACGATGATTCTATCAATAATTTTGTGGTTTTAACTGGTGATATACATTCAGCTTGGGCAAACGATTTGCCTTTTGGTAAAGTGCCATACAATCCATGGACAAATAAAGGTTCTGTTGGAGTTGAATTTGTTACCACTGCAGTTACTTCACCAGGCATTCCTCTAACAGGAATATTAGGAAACATTACACAAGACGCATTCGCTCAATTAGTAAAAACAAACAACACACATGTAAAACACAATAATTTTGTGAACCGTGGTTTTAATATTATCGACTTTACCAATCAAAAATGCCAAAGCGATTTCTATAATATCGAAACAATTGCAACACCGAATAAAAACTATTCGTATCAAGTAAGTTACTACACAGAAAAAGATTCTAATTTTCTAAAAAAATCTACAACACCAACCAATAACAACGGTTTAAATCCAATTAAAGCACCTTTACTTATTCGACAAGATATCATTTTGTCTGTAAAAAATAAATCAACAGATATTGAAATAACTGGTGTGTATCCAAATCCATTTATTAATTATACAGGCATTCAATTTTCTACAACAACTACAGCTTCGTTAGCGGTTTATATATATAGTGCTGTTGGACAATTAATTTTTTATAAAGATTTAGGAACACGTTCTAAAGGTGTGTATTTTGAAAAATTTGATTTAGGCGATTTACCAAATGGAAATTATGTACTGAACTTGTACAATGGAACTGATTTAATTTCAAGAAAAATTTTTAAAGCAGAATAATAGATTGGCGATTTTTTTCTTTTAACGCATATTTTAAAAACCATAAAATAGTTTGTAAATGCTTTATCAAATCCTGATTTTTATCAGGATTTTTTTTAATAAAAAGAACTGCAAAACAGCACCAACAATACAAGCAATCTTCACAACACGCAGCAAACAATAGTTTATCTTTGCATTGCAACTAGACAAAGTTCTTTTTTCATTCAGACCGAATGTAATGTTAATCGCTTGATGTTTCTACATCGAGCTTTTTTTGTATTTTTATAAGATGAAAAAACTATTTAAAATACTAGCAGTAATAGCTGTACTATTGTTGATTGCATTTTTTGCCTTGCAAAAAAAATCATTTCCAATTGAGGATTTAAAGAAAAAATACACAAATGCATCCTCAAAATTTTTAGAGTTTGATGGTATGCAAGTGCATTATAAAGTAGAAGGAGAAGGAAAACCTATAGTTTTAATCCATGGCACTGGCGCATCGCTGCAAACTTGGGACGGCTGGACTGATTCGTTGGTAAAAAATAATTACAAAGTAATTAGAATTGATATGCCTGCTTTTGGTTTAACAGGACCAAATAAAACAAATGATTATTCTTCAAAAATGTACGTTGATTTTTTTGACAGATTCTTGCATAAAATCGGAATTGATACTTTTGCCATTGCAGGAAATTCTTTAGGCGGTGAAATTGCTTGGAAATATACATTGGCACATCCAGAAAAAGTAACCAAACTTATTTTAGTAGATCCAGCAGGTTTTTATTCTAAAGAAAAAGGAAACGGCGCCATCATTTTTAAACTTGTCAAAATAAAATGGTTTGCAAGTTTAATGAGTAAAATAGACACTAAAATTATTGTAAATCAAACAGTAAAAGATGTTTACTTTGATGATACAAAAATTACCGACAAACAAGTTGAACTTTATTATGATATGTCGATGCGTGAAGGAAACCGAGAAAGTTTCTCACGAAGAGTACAACAAGTAGATGAAGAGCCAATTTTAGATGTTGCTTCTATAAAAACTCCAACACTAATACAATGGGGCAAGCAAGATATTTTATTAGATATTTCGTTAATAGAAAATTTTAAAAAAATACCCAATAATAAAATTATTGAATATGATAACTGTGGACACTCACCACAGGAAGAAATTCCTAAAAAATCTGTAAAAGATGTTATTTCGTTTCTAAAACCGTAAAATAATCCTGCATTTTTTTCATTTTTGGTATGGTTATTGAATATCTTTGCTCAAAATATTTTTTATGCGTAAAATTCTTTCTTTCTTTTTAGTAACTTTTTTATTGGTAACTATGCAATCTTCATTTGCACAAATAAATGCGTTAACAGTTTCTAACCTTACACCAGAATATAAATCAATTATTGAAAATGTAAAAAAAGAATGTAATTTAAATGCAGATCAAACCAAAAAATTTACGGTAGATTATGTTGATTTTATCAATAAAGCAAAAGCAAATGATGTTACTTATGCAAACAATGAACAAAAACGAAAAGATGAAACATTGCGTTTGTTGTATGGTGTAAGTTTAAAGTTGAAAACTTATTTGAATGCAGATCAACAAACTAAATTAGCTAAGCTAATTCAAGCTGGTAAACTTACGCCAAAAGCTGAGACAACAGTCGCAAGTACATCAAAAGCTGAACAACCAGTTGTAACACCAGGCAACGAAATGCCTACTGCATTTATGCCAGATTATGTAACGAACGCAAATGTTATAAAACCACAATCAAATGTGGCAGATTTGTTTGAACAGTTAAAAGATTATTTAAAAGTTTCTCCAGATCAATTAAAAAAATCATTACCAATTTTGAAGGATTACGACAAAAAAATAATCGCAAATAAAACGGTTAATGCAGGAGATGAACAAAAAATAAAACAGGAAACAGATAAATTAAATTCCGTTACAGTTCCAAAATTAAAAGAAATTATTTCACAAGAGCAATTAAATGGATTAGTTCTAGCGATGGCAATGCAGGAAAATATTTTATCTGGTAAAAATGTTACACCACAACAAAAACAACTTATTGATAAAGTTCGAAAAACCTATAAACTAAATGACGCACAAACCATGGCTGTTATTATTGTGATGGTGCAAGCAAAATTAAGAGGTGATATAATTAATGCAACTGCAAAGTCAAATCCAGCAGATGCAAAAGTGCAATCTATTCAATTAATGAAAGACCTAGATGCTCAATTGATGTCAGCTTTGGAAACAGAGCAATACGAAAAAGTGAAAGCCGATATTGAAAAAATAATCGAAAAAAAATAATTATATGCTATTAGATTACTTCAAATTATCTAGTAAGTTGATTTTAAAACGCACATTTTTTGTGCGTTTTTTTTATAATTATTTGTGAAATTTCCGAATAATTTCCATCACCTTTTCTGCTGATTGTTGCCATGGAAAACGTACTGCATTTGTTTTTCCTTTTTCGATAAAATCTGTTCTTAAAATTTCGTCTGAAATAATTAATTGCATCGCATCTGCAATTTCATTTGTGTTTGTTGGATTGACTAAAAGTGCAGCATTTTCTGCTATTTCAGCCATTGCTGATGTGTTAGATGTAATAACAGGAACACCAACACTCATTGCTTCTATAATTGGAATTCCAAATCCTTCAAATAAACTTGGATATACTAATGCAACTGCATTTTGTAGTATAACTAAGAGTTTATTTCGTTCGCAATTTTCTATCCAAATCACATCCTTTTTAAATTGCATTTCTGCTAAATAATTTTCCAATTCAGCATTCATCCACGCATTTCTTCCAATAATAATTAATTGATGTGTAATATCGTTTTTTGATTTAAACATTTCAAATGCTTTCAATAAATTCAATACGTTTTTGCGTGGATGCACTGCACCAATGAAGATGAAATATGGTTTGTTAGTCGATAGTCGATAGTCGATAGTCGATAATTTTTTTTCTGAATTCCATTGACCATTGACCATTGGCCATTGTCTACTTTCAACAGCATTATAAACTACTTCTATTTTTGTTTCATCAATTCCATATTTTTTTACAATATCGTTTTTTGTAAATTGAGAAACAGCTAAAATTTTTGTTGCTTTATCGCAATATTTTGGTGTGAAATACTGATAATATTTTCTTACTAAAATAGGAACATGCATTGGGAAATGTTCGAATCCTAAATCATGAATCGTTAAAATTTGTGGAATAGTTGTGTTTAATGAACAATAACCATCTGGCGAAATAAATAAATCAATGTTGTATTTTTTTAGAATTTTCGGAATAGATTTTTCAAACCACCAATACCACAAAAAAGGATGCCGCGCTGGTGGTGAAACTACAATTGGTGTTACGTTTTTTGCAAAAATAAATTCCTCAGAAAATGGTCTATCAAACAAAAAATAAAATTCGTGTTCAGGCATTTGTTGCACCACGCGTTTGAAAATTTCTTGCGTATACATACCAATACCTTCGAGTTTTCCACTCAATAAAAACCGTGTATTGATAGCGATTCGCATATTTTATTTGGCGGCACTTATAAACACTTATGCACACGTGTCGAAAGATAAGATTTTCAACGCATTTTATATTAATTTGAATTGTGTAACTTCGCATAAAATTACACAGTATGAGATTTGTTGTATCATCAGCACAATTATTAAAAAACTTACAAAAAATTAGTGGCGTTATCAGCACCAATACCGTGTTGCCAATTTTAGAAGATTTTTTGTTTGACATAGAAAAAAATAAATTATCGATTACAGCTACCGATTTAGATACGACTATGTCTGTAGAAATGGAAGTTGAATCTAAAGAAGATTTTAAAGTTGCCATACCAGCAAGAATTTTATTAGATAGTTTAAAAGCGTTGCCTGAGCAGCCAATCACTATCTCTGTAGATGAAACTACAAATGGAATTGAAATCACAACAGATAATGGTAAATATAAACTAAGCGGTGAAAACAGTGCTGATTTTCCAAAAGAACCAGTTGCTGAAGGCGTTGAAGAAATAATGATACCATCGTCAGTATTGAATAAAGGTGTTGTAAAAACTTTATTTGCTGTAAGTAATGATGAATTACGACCTGCAATGACAGGCGTTTTGTTTCAGTTAAATGAAAATGGAATTACATTTGTTGCAACAGATGCACACAAATTGGTAAAATACAATAGAAATGATATTGTTGGTGGAAATGCATCATTCATCGTTCCAAAAAAAGCATTGAATTTGTTGAAAGCAGTGGTGCCAAATAATGAAATAGAAGTTGCTGTTCAATTTAATAAGTCAAACGCATTTTTTACGTTTGATAACATCAAATTGATTTGCCGATTAATAGATGCAAAGTATCCAGATTATAATGCAGTAATTCCTAAAGAAAATCCAAATTTATTGACAGTTTTAAAAGATGATTTATATGCTTCATTGCGTAGAACATCTATCTTCTCAAATAAAACTACGCATCAAGTGGTATTGAAAATGGCAGGTTCAGAATTAGCAGTTTCAGCGCAAGACTTAGATTTTTCTAACGAAGCTGCAGAAAAAATTAATTGCGATTACAAAGGCAACGCCATGGAAATTGGTTTCAACGCTAAGTTTTTATTAGAAATGCTAGCTGCTTTAGATAGCAATGAAATCAATATCGAATTGTCAACACCAAACAGAGCAGGAATCATTCGTCCAACTGAAAAAGATGAAGCAGAAGATTTGTTGATGTTGGTGATGCCAGTAATGTTGAATAACTAATACTTCGATAAACTCAGTGTGATAAGTAGAGTCAGATTGAATTTATCAAAATCAACCAACCAAATAGAAAACAGTTGAAACCATCAGTTATGCTGATGGTTTCTTATTTGGTATTAAAAAATGCTTAGTTCTCTCTTTTCTGAGGTAATACTTCTAATTCAAAAAGTAGCACAGAATTTGGTGGAATTTTCCCAACTTCTTTGTCGCCATAAGCTAATCTACTTGGAATAATAATAATGGCTTTATCACCATAATTAAGGTTTAGTAATGCTTTGTCTAAACCTTCAATTACTTGTTTTTTATTAAGTATAAAATTCAACGTTTGTTTTCTATCATAGGAATTATCAAACTCTTCTTTGTTTAATAATTTTCCTTTGTAATGAATGGAAATTTGCTTGTTTGCTTCTACTGGTTTTCCTTCAGCAGTTTCTGTTCGTTTATACCAAATACCATTTTCATCTTTTATAAAATCAACTAATTTTTCATTTTCCAAATAATCTATAATAGCTATAGAATCAATGACGATTTGTTGTTTGTATAGTTCTTTTTTTTCGTATTCGTAAATGGAAAGAGGTTTAAAATCAATAAGATTCAGGTAATAAGTATAGTATTTTTTTTTGCAGCCATTGCTATCTAATAAGTGTTTTGGAATCTTAACAATCGCAGAGTCACCTTTATGCATCAGTAAAAAAAAAGGTGTTATTTCACCTTTTTTTGCAACGTATTTTAATTGCATTTCAACACCTTTTTCCTTGTCAAAAACACGTGTATTAAATTGTTCTTTTTTTTTATTAGTATATTTTTTTAAATGCATCCAAACATAATCGTTGTATACCGGTTTTGTATTGTTTTCAGCGTTCGTGAAAATTTTGTAATAAATTCCATCGCTCGCTTTTTTCCATTTTCTTTTATTTAATGAAAATACCAAAATTGGTAATAGTACAAACAAGACGATTAATTTTTGTTTCATCTGCATGGTATTATTTTTTTTAGTTGTGCAGATGGAATATCAATATATACTTCTGTGTTTAGTGTGTGTGTGCTCATGGATATTTCATGTTGATTTCTAAAATTCAAAAGTAATCAAATGATTTTTTATATTTTCACACTTTCTAGTTTCATTATTTAAAATTATTTTCATGAAGATATTAATGGTTTGCTTAGGAAATATTTGTCGCTCGCCGTTGGCAGAAGGTATTTTGAAGCACAAATGCAAAGAACAAAATTTAGATTGGTATGTAGATAGCGCAGGCACAGGAAAATGGCATTTGGGCTCGGCTCCAGATATGCGTAGTATTAAAGTTGCAGCTAAGCATGGTATTGATATTTCTGAGCAACGTGCAAGAAGTATCCGCAGTACCGATTATGAAGAATTTGATTTAATTTTTGCAATGGATATTTCCAATTTTAGAGATTTAAAAAGTTGGGCATTGGATACAAAAGAAGAAAATAAAATAAAATTAATTTTGGATGAAATTTATCCAGACGAAATGATGAGTGTTCCAGATCCGTATTTTAATAACAATGGTTTTGAAGAAGTATTTCAAATGTTGGATAAAGCATGTGATGCAATTATCAAAAAGTACAGCTAATTTTTATTCAATATATTTTTGCAGCGTGAAACTAAAGGTAGTGCCTTTATCTAATTCACTGCGAACATTAATAGACTGTTCGTGCGCTTCAATAATGTTTTTTACAATAGAAAGACCCAAGCCAGTTCCATTTATTTTTCTGTTTCTGCTTTTGTCTGCTCTATAAAAACGCTCAAATAAACGTGGTAAATGTTCTGCGGAAATTCCTGGTCCATCGTCGGAAATTTCAATTAAATATTGTTCATCTAAGTCGTGAAAATAAATATCGGTATTGCCATATTCCTTACCGTATTTTATAGAGTTTGAAATTAAATTTTCCAATACTTGTGTTATTCTGTTTTTATCTGCAAAGACAAAATAAGTATTATCATCACCGTGTACAGTAAGTTTTGTGTGTTGCTGTTCAGTAATATGTTGATATTGAAAAAAAACTTTCTTAATTAGCTTTACAACATCAAATGCTTCTTTCTCTAATTGAATTCTTCCAGATTCAAATTTTGAAATTTCGAGCAAATCACTTACAATAGTTTCTAACCTGTCAATATTAGAATTTGCTTTTTCTAAATATTTTTTGATGAATTCAGGATCGTCTAAATCGCTTTCTAAAACAGACTCGATATAACCTTGCGCATTAAAAATAGGCGTCTTTAATTCGTGCGAGACATTACCAACAAATTCTTTGCGATACTGTTCCATACGTTGCAATTCACGAATGCGTTTGTTCTTATTTATGGCCCATTCAGCTACGTCTCGTTCTACCGTTTTTATTAAGTTGCTGCTACCAGTTCTTATTTCGTTTTCAAATTTTAATGGCTTACCAATCGTTTTATAAATAATTTTTATTTTGTTATAAATAAACCGAACTAAAATAAATCTAAATAAAAAAAAGGTTACTATTAAAATAATTGCAACAATAATTAAATAGAATTTTGCTGGTGTTTGTAGTTTAATGATTAAACTAATACATAAAAAGATGGCAGTAGAAAAAAATGCTACTGCCAAACTGCTATAAATTGATATTGTATTTGGAGAAGGTGTTCTTCTCATAGTTTCTTATTGTTCTTCAAATTTGTAACCAATACCTTTTACGGTTTTAATTAAATCTTCGCCTAATTTTTCACGCAATTTACGAATATGAACATCAATAGTTCTGTCGCCAACTATGATATCACGACCCCAAATTTCGTTCAAGATTTCATCGCGTTTAAATACTTTACCAGGTTTTGAAGCTAATAAGTAAATTAATTCAAACTCTTTACGTGGAACAGCCATTTCTTTACCATTGAAGATAATTAAATAACGTTCTCTGTCAATTTGAATATTTCCTACATCTAAGAAAGTAGATTTCGCTTCTTTTGCTTCGTATCTGCGCAATAATGCACGTAAGCGACTCACCAAAACTCTTGGTTTTATAGGCTTGCTGATATAATCATCGGCACCAGTTTCAAAGCCAGCAATTTGAGAATAATCTTCCGTGCGTGCTGTTAAAAACGCAATAATTGTGTTTTCAAATTGCGGCATTTCACGCAATGTTCTGCAAGCTTCAATTCCATCCATTTCAGGCATCATCACATCTAATAAAACGATATCAGGTTGATTTTTTTTTGCCTTTTCTAATGCTTGTTTTCCGTTTTCAGCAGTTTCTACCAAAAAACCTTCTTTTTCTAAATTGTAACTTAAGAATTCGAGAATATCTGGTTCGTCATCTACCACCAAGATTTTAAATGTTTTTTCAGCCATAATCTTATAAATATTTAAATGTGTTAACGCAAAATTAACATAAATTATTCAATATACCAATTTTCTACACAAACATATTAAATTTACAGTGTTTAAGTATGTATTTTTGCAGATAATTACCAACAATTAAATAAAACTTGCTTTAAAATCAAAACAATAAAAATATAAACATGAAAGGAATCATTTTGGCTGGCGGCTCAGGAACGCGATTATATCCAATAACATACGCAATTAGTAAACAAATAATGCCGATTTACGATAAACCGATGATTTATTATCCGTTGTCTGTGTTGATGCAAGCAGGAATTAATGAAATTTTAATTATTTCAACACCACACGATATGCCGAATTTTCAGCGGTTACTTGGTGATGGGAAAATTTACGGTTGCAATTTCCAATATGAGATTCAAGAAGTGCCAAATGGTTTAGCACAAGCGTTTGTTATTGGAAAAGAATTTATTGGAAACGATAAAGTAGCGTTGGTTTTAGGTGATAATATTTTTTATGGTTCTGGTTTGATGGATTTACTGACAAAAAATAATGATCCAGATGGTGGTGTAATTTATGCATATCACGTTTCTGATCCAGAACGATATGGTGTGGTTGAATTTGATAAAGATTTTAACGCCATTTCTATTGAAGAAAAACCAGCAAATCCAAAATCAAATTATGCAGTACCTGGTTTATATTTTTATGATAATGAAGTGATAAAAATTGCAGAAGAATTGAAGCCAAGTCCACGTGGTGAATATGAAATTACGGATGTAAATAAAATTTATTTAGAACGTGGAAAATTAAAAGTAGGTATCTTAGATAGAGGTACAGCTTGGTTAGATACAGGTACGTTTGATTCATTGATGCAAGCATCGCAATTTGTGCAAGTAATTGAACAGCGACAAGGTTTAAAAGTTGGTTGCATAGAAGAAGTTGCATATAGAAAAGGATTTATCACGGAGCAACAATTGCGCGACATTGCACAACCATTATTAAAAAGCGGTTATGGTCAATATTTATTGGATATTTTGAAATAAAAAAGTGAAAGTGATGGTGAAAATGAAAGTGTTATTCTACATTTCAATAATTCTACAACTCAACAATTAATCATGAAAGTAATAGTAACAGGCGGCACAGGTTATATCGGTTCACATACGATAGTTGATTTATTGGAACATAATTTTGAAGTGATTTGCATCGATAATTTATCGCGTTCTAATAAATATGCATTAGAAGGAATTGAAAAAATTACGAATAAAAAACCAACGTTTTATAACATCGATTTGTGCGATAGAATTGCAACATTAAAAGTATTACAAGAACATAAAGATGCTGTTGGCGTCATTCATTTTGCTGCACTAAAATCAGTTGGTGAATCAGTTGAAGAACCTTTATTATATTATTCAAACAACATTGATTCGTTGCTGAATGTATTGATTGGAATGAAATCTTTTTCTATTCCAAATTTTGTTTTTTCTTCTTCGTGTTCGGTATATGGAAATGCAGATGAATTGCCTGTAACAGAAAATACACCAATAAAAAATGCGGAAAGTCCGTACGCACACACCAAACAAATTGGTGAAGATATTATCCGAAATTTCTCAAATGTAAATCCAACACAACAACATATTTTATTGCGTTATTTCAATCCAGTTGGTGCGCATCCATCTGCGTTGATTGGCGAAATTCCAATTGAGCAACCTAATAATTTGGTGCCATATATTACTCAGACTGCAATTGGCAAACTAGAAGAATTAACGGTTTTTGGAAATGATTACAACACGCGCGATGGAAGTTGCGTGCGCGATTATATTCATGTTTGCGATATTGCGCATGCGCATACGTTGGCATTGCAATTTTTGATTGACAAAAAAAATAAAACCAATTGCGAAGTATTTAATTTAGGAACAGGAAATGGTGTTTCTGTTTTGGAAGCGATTGCTGCGTTCGAAAAAGTGAGTGGTAAAAAATTAAATTATACAATTGGTGCTCGTCGTGCTGGTGATGTAGTTGCTGTGTATGCTGATAATACTAAAGCGCAACAAGCATTAAACTGGAATTGCAAATATAACATTGAAGAAGCGATGCTAAGTGCGTGGAATTGGGAAAATAAAATGCAAGAATTGAAGTTGTAGAAACTTACAACTTACTTTTTACTTGTTCCAAAATTTTCTGCAATTTATCAATATCAGCATTTGTATAAACGATATACGATTTTTCGATAGCAACATTTGTTTGTACCGAAAAACTCCAATCTAAATTATTTGCAGTATTTAATATAGTAGATAGTTGTACCAAGAATCCAGATTTTGTAATAAATTTTATTTCAGAATAATTAGATGGAACAGCTTTGCTTTTTACCATCGTTTTCATGTATTGCA
This sequence comes from uncultured Saprospirales bacterium, assembly GCA_938008535.1. Classification (GTDB taxonomy): domain Bacteria; phylum Bacteroidota; class Bacteroidia; order Chitinophagales; family JADIYW01; genus JADJSS01. The sequence goes on from CALLKF010000005.1 coordinate 58,538, forward strand.
AAGCTGTAATTAAACCATCTATTTCTTCGTGGTCGATATAATTATAGTATGATTTGAATGTTTTTCCTTCTTGAATAATGTGAATAATCTTTGCGCCACTTGTGGTTGAAAAATTTTCTAAGTTGGAAATTTTAACAGCACCAATTCTAAATTTTCCAAAATCTTCGAGTACAAAAATATCTTGTTTTATTAGAAACCCTTTTGTGTTAACTGCTGTTTCTATATTGGTTTTAAAAGAATCTGTCTGTGCAAATGTGCAATGTGCAAAAAACACAAATAAAATATAAACAACGATTTTTTTCATGCAATAATTTTTATTTTTTTATAGATTGATGCATTCAATACTTCATTACACTTTCACCATCACTTTCTCTTTCCTACAAATATTCCAAATATTCTTTTTCTACAGCAGCAGCAGCTTTTTTTGCAGGAAAATAGGCAGCTAAGATACTAATAATTAACACTACTAAACCAACCATTGCGAAGTCAAGTGCCTGCATTTGAACAGGATAATATTTTACCAAAAATGAAGTGCCAGGCATCGGCACAATTCCAATTTTTTGTTGTAAAATACATAAAACAAATGCTGCAAACATTCCTAAAAATGCACCAACACACGACATTAAAATTCCTTCCAATAAGAACAATTTTACTATACTTTGTTTGGCAAAACCCAATGCTGTAAGTGTTGCTATGTCTTTCTTTTTTTCTAAAACCAACATCGATAAAGCACCGATAATATTAAACGATGCGATAATCATAATTAACACCAAAATGGCAAACGTGATCCATTTTTCGCTTTTTAAAATTTTGTATAATACTTCATTTTGTTCGTAACGACTTTTTACTGCAAACGATTTCCCTAGTTTTTGTTGTAAGATAGAAATAACTTGTTCTGTGTTTTTCTTGTTTTTTAAATTAATTTCTATTTGTGATGCTTTGTCAAAATTATCTGTTAGAGATTGAAAAAAGGACAAAGGTACAAACGTATACTTTGTATCAAATTCATCAGAAACAGCAAAGGCACCAGCAGATGTGACGTAACTTTTATTAAACGCATTTTCCATAGATGCAAAACTGCTGCTGCTTTTTTTTGGCATATATATAGAAACAGGATTGAATGCTTGTGCTGTGTTTAAACCCAATTTTTGAGCTACACCAATTCCAACGATACAGTATGAAATACTATCTTGATGTAATATTTTTTTACCATCAACCATAAACGTATCAAAGTTTTTTACCACTTTAAAATAGTTGTAATCAACACCTTTTACCGTGCAAATATGTTGCTGGTCGCCGTATTCCAATAAGGCATTTTCTTCTAACGTAAATGTATAGGCATCGATATAATTGATGGAAGAAAGTTGTTGCTTGATGTCATCGGTAATTTCAAAAGTTTTACCTTCTTTAGCACTCACTGCAATGTCTGCATAAAAAACAGCATACAACGATTTTACTAAATCTTCTAAACCATTAAAAACAGATAACACTAAAATCAACGCCATAGTACCAGCAAACATTGCCAACGAACTTACCAACGAAATAATATTGATAGCATTCGTAGATTTCTTACTGAATAAATATCGTTTCGCTATGTTGAGTTCGAGGTTCATTTTTAAAGAGTCGTGAGTCGTAAGTAATAAGTCGTGAGTTTATTCTTCGTTAGGTTCAGCAGATCTCAATTTTTCCAGTTCAGCATCTTTCTTTTTTATTTCACTGAAGATGCGTTCCAGATTTTGAACTTCTTCTAATGTTTCGTCTTTAAAAAATTCAAGTTGTGGAATTGAACGCACTTTGTTTTTTATCTTACTACCTAAAATACCACGAATATTTTTATTGCTTTTGTCTAAAATATTTAAAACCGCATCTGGATTTTTATGATTGTAAATGCTTACATAAATGCGCGCTGTATATAAATCAGGTGTTACACGAACACCAGAAATCGTTACCATTGCGCCTTCTAAAATGTGTGGCAAATCTTTCTGCATCAATTCGCTCATCGCTAATTGTATCATTTTGGCAACTTGCCGTTGTCTAATTGTTTCCATATTCAAAATTATAATACACAAAAGTACGCATAATAATAGTTGTTTTGCCAACTTAACCTATCTTTGTTGATTGAAATAACGATTGAAGAATCTACTCACATATTGCAAACCATATCGAATCAATATTTTTTTAAATATTGTATTTAATTTGTTTTCTACGATATTTTCCATTTTTTCTTTTTTGATGTTAATTCCTTTTTTAAATCTTATTTTTCATGTAGAAGATATAAAACCAATTACTGAAAAAGTGTCGTTTAGCATTTTTCATTTAAAAGATTTTTTTGAAGCGAATTTCAACAACACCATTTTATCTATCATTCAACAATATGGAACAGCAAATGCGTTATTGTTTATTTGTGGTTTAACGATTACTGTTTTTTTTATAAAAAATATTTTCAGATACTTTGCCGTTCATTTTTTAGCACCAATGCGTACCGGAATTGCCAGCAATATTCGTCAGCAATTGTATGATAAAATTTTAAGCTTGCATGTTTTATATTTTACCGAAAATAAAAAAGGCGATGTTTTAACTCGTTTAACCAACGATGTACAAGAAGTGGAATATGGTATTTTACATTTCTTAGAAGTTGCTTTCAAAGAACCAGTAACCATTATTGCAACATTAGCAACTATGCTAATTTTGAGTCCACAGCTGACTTTATTTGTATTAATTATTTTGCCGATTTCTGGTTTTATAATTGGTAAAATAGGAAAGACATTGAAACAAGCATCTTCAAATTCACAGCACTTGCAAGGTATAATCAATTCGTTAGTTGATGAAACGATTTCTGGCATTCGTATCATAAAATCATTCACTGCGGAAAAAAAATTATCAGAACGATTTGCAACGATTAACCAACAACACAATAAAATTGGAACAGGCATGATTCGCAAACGAGATTTGTCAACACCGTTGTCTGAGTTTTTAGGTATTTGTGTGGTTGTAGTCGTTTTATTTATTGGCGGTCGAATGGTGATTAATCATACATCACCATTGAGTGCAGAAGCATTTATTGCGTTTATCGTAATTTTTTCACAAATTATTCAACCAGCAAAAGCATTTTCAAATGCGTTTTATTTCATACAAAAAGGATTGGCTTCTTTAAAAAGAATAGAAGAATTATTACACGAAAAAAATAAAATTAATAACGCAGAAAACGCAGCAGTAGTTGATGTTTTTTCGGATAAAATTGAATTCAAAAATGTGTCGTTTGCTTACGATGAAGTTGATGTTTTAAAAAATATCAATCTTGAAATTCCGAAAGGAAAAAAGATTGCTTTAGTTGGCGTTTCTGGTTCAGGAAAATCTACTTTTATTCAGTTATTATTGCGTTTTTTTGATGCAGCAAATGGCGAAATTTTAATTGATGGAAAAAATATAAAAACTATTACACAAGAAAATTTGCGTGCACTAACAGGTTTGGTTACACAACAAACAACATTGTTTAATGATACTGCAACTAATAATATTGCTTTAGGAAAAGACGTAGATTTTAGTGCGATACAAAATGCTGCAGCCTTAGCAAATGCTGCTGATTTCATTGAAAAATTACCACAACAGTACGAAACCAATATCGGTGATAACGGTATAAAACTCAGTGGTGGTGAACAACAACGCTTAACCATTGCGCGTGCTATTTATAAAAACGCACCAATTTTAATTTTAGATGAAGCAACTTCGCATTTAGATAGCAACTCGGAAAAATTAGTTCACGATGCGTTACAAAATTTATTACAAAATAAAACAGCCATTATCATTGCACATCGTTTGTCAACCGTGCAGTTTGCTGATGAAATTGTGGTGTTGAAAGATGGAAATATTATAGAGCAAGGTTCGCACCAGCAATTGATGCAGCATAATGGTGAATACAAAAAACTGGTTGATTTACAGCAATTGTAGAGCCATTAGTTGAAAGTCGTGAGTCGTTAGAAATCAACCAAATTTCAATCGTACCAAATAAGATTATAGTTTAATATAAATCACTAAAATAAAACGAATCATACAAATCATAGTTCAGGTAATTTTCAGTTCAGTTTCGCCTAAAAAATGACTTGTCCGACCTAAGAGATCGGACAAGCCACAAAAACCATAAAACTATGAAAAACCCAATTGCCTCGCGGCAATCAATAGAGTTCGAAATTAATTAGATGCAATGTTTACGTTCAATTCAATTTCATTTTTGATGGCTTTGTCACCTAATCCTTCAAAAAAACTTGATGAGCCATATTTGATGTCCCATTTTGTTCTATCTAACGTAATTTTTGCATTTCCTTCAAATACATTTCCAACTTTTTTAAAAGTAGCAGGAAATGTAATACTATTCGTTATACCTTTGACAGTTAAATCAGCTGTTAGGTTGTATGTATTTGCAATTTTAGTATTTTTTAACACTTTAGTAATCTTTAAATTTGCCGTTGGAAATCCTTCAACATTGAAAAAATCTGTGCTATTAAGATGACCAATCAGTTTTTTATTATAATCAGCATCTGTTAAATCATCGCAAGTAATAGATTTCATGTCGATTGTAAATTCACCACCTACTAAAACATTGTTTTTTAAAATGAACGAACCATCTTGAATTTTTACTTTTCCGTTGTGCTGACCCAATATTTTTTTACCAACCCAACCAATACTACTTTTTGTTGTATTTATTTTTGAAGTTGTCGTTTGTGCAAACAAACTATTAGACATTGCCAATAAGAGCACAATTAGAGAAGATATTATCGATTTAGTATTCATTATTTTTATTTTTTACTTAATTATTGTATGTACAAATATAAAGCCAAAAACATAAATTTGATGTTAAAAATAGTAAAATTACTTTGAAACTCACTTATTTACTATTGTTTAGTCGATTTATTGATGCAAGTCAATATCTTGTAGCCAGAAAATAAAATTGAAAAAATATTTAATTTTTTTTATTCAATAAAAAGAAACACATGAAAAATTTTAAAAACAAAATTGCGGTAATAACTGGAGCTGGCTCAGGAATTGGACAAGCATTAGCTACTGAGTTAGCAAAAAAAGGAGCAACGCTTATATTATCTGACAAAAATGCAGATACACTTTCTGTTACTGAAAATTTAGTACAAAAAATTGGAGCAGATTGTTACACGTATGTTGTTGATGTTTCTGTAGAAAATGAAATTACAGATTTTGCAACGAAAGTCATCAAAAAATTTCATCATATAGATTTGTTATTTAATAACGCAGGTTTTGCTTTAGGAAAAATATCTATGAAAGATGTAAAAATGGATGATTTCAGAAAAATTATGGATGTGAATGTTTACGGTGTTGTCTATCATACAAAAGCATTTTTAAACAGTTTGTTAGAACGACCAGAAGCTGTGATTGTAAATATTTCAAGTTTATTTGGCTTAGTTGGTGTTGCAGATCAAGTTCCATATTGTACTACAAAATTTGCTGTTCGCGGTTTCACAGAGTCGTTGCGTATGGAATTAATGGATACTAATGTAGAAGTATATTGCGTGCATCCAGGTGGTATCAATACTAATATTTACAAAAATGCAATTCATTATGAGAAAAATGCTTCGTTAGATGCAAAATTTCAAAAAGCATTAGAACGCACTTCACCAGAACAAGCAGCAAAAGTAATTTTAAAGCATATTGAACAAAAAGACGAAAAAGTATTAATTGGTGTTGATGCAATACTTGGCGATAGATTGGCACGAACCATGCCTGTTGGTTATAGCAAAATCATAAAAAGAATGAGCGACTATATCACTAAAAATTAATGCTGTTCATCATGAGCCGTGCCATGCATTATTTTGTCTGTAAGTGCCAGAATAATGCTCGATGCCAAAAATACAACATGTATTAAAATTTGTAGCAGCACATGGTCTTTTTCTATGTCTTCAATATCAATAAAAGAACGCAATAACTGAATACTGGAAACACCAACCAACGAGATAGCCAATTTCACTTTTAGAGTTCCTGCATTTATTTGTGCTAGCCAATCAGGTTTATCTTCATGTTTGCCAAAATCGAGTTTACTTACAAAAGTTGAGTAACCACCAATTACCACAATCACAATTAAATTAACCACCATTGAAATATCAATCAACGTTAATATAGAAAGCATCACTGTTTCTTCAGTCCATTCGTTTGCATGAAAACACAAATGAATTAGTTCTATCAAAAATTTATAGGTGTAAACCATCGAGCCGATAATCAATCCAAAATAAATCGGTGCCTGAATCCATCGACTGGCAAATAATAATTGTTCTAATAATTTTTCTACTCTTTTCATGTTTTTGTTTTTAGTTATAAGCATCACTCACTTTTACAAACTGTGTTTGTTTTGTTTTTGGTTTAAATGCATTAAAATTTGTACTGGTAGTTTTATCTAAATTTAGATGAAATACAAACAATGTATCACCACTATTAAAACCAAGTGGTTTGGCATCAAACTGAAAGTTATTTAAAAATTTTATGCAGATATTGGCTGAATCATCTTTTGCATCGTAAATAGAACTTTTATATAAATCAATATTCTTATCGTTCGAAAAAAATTGCATTTCATAATTTCCATCCACACTACGTTTGTGTAGTTTTAGTATATATAAAACAGTATCATCTTTTAATTCATAAGTGCCAGTCCAATTATAATTTGTATTTAAGCCATTAACATTGTAATCATTTCCAATAATAGCTGTTTCTTTTTCATTTTTTGAAAGATTTTTACAGGAAGAAAAAAAAGAAATCAATGATAAAAACAAACTAACTTTCTGCATTGCAACTAATTTTGTTTTAAAAATAAGAAAATTTATAACAAAAATTGAACATGGATAAATAATACGAATGATGTACCTTTGTGCTCGTTATGTTAGACAAATTAGAATTAATTTATTTTAGGTATAAAGATTTGGAATCGCAATTAGGCGATCCAGGTGTGGTTGGTGATATGCAGAAATTCAAAAAAACATCCAAAGAATATAAAGATCTCGAGCCAATTGCCAATAAATATTTAGAGTATAAAAATTTATTATCCAATATAGATTTTAATAAACAAGTATTGAACGATGAGAAAGACTCTGAGTTGCGCGATATGGCAAAAATGGAATTGGATGAACAATTAGCATCGTTGCCAACCATGGAAGACGATATTCGTTTCTTGTTGATACCAAAAGATCCAGAAGATGATAAAAATGCAATTCTCGAAATTCGTGCAGGAACTGGTGGCGATGAAGCCAGTATTTTTGCCGGTGATTTGTTGCGCATGTATTTAAAATATTGCGAAAACAAAGGTTGGACCACCGAAATTATGAACGAAAACTCTGGAACTGCAGGTGGTTTTAAAGAAGTGGTAGTAGAAGTAACTGGTGATGGTGTTTATGGTGTGTTGAAATATGAATCAGGTGTGCATCGAGTACAACGCGTTCCCGAAACCGAGTCGCAAGGTCGTGTGCATACTTCGGCTGCATCTGTTGCTGTGTTGCCAGAAGCCGATGAAGTTGACGTAGAAATAAACATGGCTGATATTCGCAAAGATGTATATCGTGCATCTGGTGCTGGTGGACAACACGTCAACAAAACAGAATCTGCGGTGCGTTTAACGCATATTCCAACCAATACAATTGCTGAATGTCAGGATGGTCGTTCGCAGCATAAAAACTATGAAAGTGCGATGAAAGTGTTACGTACTCGATTGTACGAAAAAGCATTAGCCGTACACAACGAAGCCATCGCTAAACAACGCAAAACATTGGTTTCTACTGGTGACAGAAGCGCCAAAATCAGAACGTATAACTATCCACAAGGTCGAGTTACCGATCATCGAATTAATTTAACGATGTATAATTTAGGTGAAATTATGAACGGCGATTTGCAAACCATTATCGACAAACTCAACTTCGAAGAAAACGCTGAGAAGCTGAAAGTTGGCGGTTTGTAATTCATCTCAATACTTCATGCAAAATAGCAGGTGATTTCAAATCGGTGAAATCAGGAATATGCCAACGGAAATATAAAATCAATTTTTCTAATAAAATTTTTCGCTCCGTTGCGTTGAATTTTAGTTCGTTTTTTTCATAATAAACAGCAATTAATTTTTTCAATAATAAGGTTTCGTGTTCGTCCAAATTGCTTTGTGTTGATGTTGGAACATCTTCAAACTTGCCACGTTCTAAATTAAAATATTTGCCGTTTAAAATATTTTGCATCGAAAATTCAAAACCTAAAATGCTAGCAGTTTCGAGCATAAAATACAATGGTTTATTTTCTATAGAATGTTCGTCTTTATCTAATTCAATAAAAAATAAAGAAACATAATCGTATAATCGTTCGTTTACTTCATGCTCTTTTACGCATTTCGAAATCAACTCAATACAAAAAATGAGAATGCTTTGTTTTATAAAATTGGAATTGGTATAAATGTATGCTGTAGAATATTCTTTAATTCGATTTAAATTGCGTTGTTCTTTTAAATAAATTTCGAGTTGTAAAATATTTCCTATTTGAATTAAATTGCCTTTTTGCTTGTTTTTGGAGCTACGTAAACCTTGTACTATAAAACTAAGCGACCCAATTTTTTTGGTAAAAATAGTAGCAATTACACTCGATTCCGAGTATTTAACGGTTTTTAGCACAATGCCTTCAGTTTTGTCGAGCATGTTGTAAAGATAGTGTAACTATAAAAAAATGAAGCGTGATAGTATATTTTTTGTTTAGAATTGCTACCTTTATTATCTAAACATCACTTTATGAAAGCAAATCGCTTATTTTTTATTTTAATGACTTCAATGATTGTGTTTGCAACTTCTTGCAATAAAACGTACTATTGTGAATGTTTAATGGGTGGTGTTACAGTAGCAAGAGTTCCAATTAAATCATTAGGAAAAGGTGGTGCTAAAAATGTTTGTAAATCGTACGAAGAACAAAATAATAGAAACATTTTACACAATGACCCGAATGGTACTACACAAAATTGTTCTATACAATAATAATTTGTTAATTAGCATTCATCAATGCTTCAATTTCTTCAATTTCAACTGGAATATCAGTCATCAAATCGATAACACCATTTTCTGTAATTAAGATATCGTTTTCAATTCGGATGCCTAGTTTTTCTTCTGGAATATAGATACCAGGCTCACAAGTAAACACGTTGCCAACTTGCATTGGTGCATATCTGTCGCCAATATCATGTACATCAATTCCTAAAAAATGCGAAGTACCATGCATAAAATATTTTTTGTAGAGTGGATTTTCTTTGTCTTGTTTGGTTACATCATCTTTATTTAATAAACCTAATCCGATTAATTCGGTTTCCATTATAGCACCAACTTCTTTATTGTATTCAGCTAAAATAGCACCAGGTTTCAACATTGTTTTGGCTTGTTTCATTACACGCAAAACTGCATTGTAAACATCTTTTTGACGTTGTGTAAATTTGCCATTTGCTGGAATTGTCCTAGTTAAATCAGCAGCATAATTGGCATATTCAGCACCAAAATCCATTAATACTAAATCACCATCGTTGCATACTCTATTGTTTTCAATATAATGCAACACACAAGCGTTGTAACCACTTGCAATTATAGGTGTGTACGCATGTCCAGTTGCACGTTGACGAATAAATTCGTGTATAATTTCAGCTTCTACTTCATATTCCATAACACCAGGTTTCATAAATTTGCATACACGAATAAATGCATCGCGTGTGATGTTGCAAGCACGTTGTATCAATTCAATTTCAGTTGCATGTTTTACAGAACGCAACTTTGCCATAATCGGCCCAAGTCGTTTGATGGAATGTGCTGGATATTTATATTTTAATTCGTTCGCAAATCGAACATCTTTGTATGGAACTTCATTAGCAGCGCGATCGTTTTCATTTAAATTTAAATAAACATGTTCGCAGTAAGCCATCAAACTTGGCAACACATCTTCAAAGCTTTCTGACCAATTTATTTTATCAATTCCTGATGCTGCTTTCGCTTCTTCTTTCGTGTATTTGTGGCCTTCCCAAACTGCGATAATTTCATTTGTTTTTCGTAAAAATAATGCTTCGCGATAGATTGGATTTGGGCAATCTGGATAGATAATTAATATTGTTTTTTCCTGATCGATGCCTGTTAACCAAAACAAATCCGGATTTTGACGAAATACAAAAGCTTGGTCTGCGCTTCGTGGCATTTCATCACTAGCAAATAAAATTGCCATAGAATTTGGTGGCAATTGCGCAGCAAATTTTTTACGGTTTTCAATAAATAGTTGTGAATCGATGGATGTGTATTTCATAAGTATGATTGATGAATTTGAAAATAAAGGTAAGAAAAACATTTTCAAATTTTCAAATCAACTTAAGCGCGTGCCATTTGTTTATTGATTTCTTTGAGTTGTTTTTTCAATTCTTCGTTTTTTACTTTTAATAAATTGGCACGACGCAAATATTCTTTGGCAACTTTCATTTCGCGACGTTGTGCATAAATAGTGCAAATTTGCAAATAGGCAGTTCCTAAATTATCATCATCAGGCAAACCTTTTTGAATGGCAATTTTTAAATTTTTAAGTGCTTCTTTATTATCGCCTTTTTGCAACGAAATTCCGCCTAATTGTAAGTAAGAAATGCCTTCTTGCGACGTGCCTAACATATCACTTTTATTGGCTAAACTTTTTCTGATGTTTGCTTCTGCAGATGCCAAATCTTGGTTTGCCATGTCAAAATTAGATTGTAACATATAATAACCTTGACGAACTGGTTTGATTAACAAGTTTGGAAATTTGATCCAACTCATCACTTCTTTTGCACCATCAATATCACCAGCTTCCACTTTTTTTTGTAAGTAACGCATTGGTCCAATTAAAATATCAAACAAAATAATTGAAACAGCAACTATATACAAAAGAATTGACCATTGCCAACCTTTATGTACAAAAATGTGTAATAGAATACCAATTGCAATAACTACAAAAGATGCATAAAAACGATATTTGACAAATAATTTTTGGAAATCCATATTTTATAAATTGAAGTGCAAAAATAGGTTTTTTAGAAGTAAGTAACAAGTAATAATATCACAGAGTTCCAAAAAGAAATCACAGAGGTATCAATTTTATGCTGAATTTTAGGAGTTCTCTGTAGAAACTCCGTGACACTCTGTGAAACAATTTATTTGCCTTTAGAAATTAGGCACAAAGTAAAGTGTCCAACGGAATTTTTTTACATTCGGATTATCGAGTTGAGTTAATCTCCAATTAAAATCAACACGTAAGAATTTTGCAATATTTTCGATTCCAAAACCAACTTCCGCATAAAATCCATTCAGTCCATTTAAACCATTTGGTAAATCAGAAAATGAAACTTTCTTTTTATCTAAGCTAGCGCCAGCCATTTTTACTTCAAATATTTCTCGCAATCCTAGTTTTCTCCACACCGGAATTTTATTAAAGAAAAATCCATCAAAATGATGTTCAATAAATAAAGTGATTTGCTGATCGGCAATGAATTCGTTTTCCAGCATATTCGTAAAGCGTTCATTGTCGTATAAAAATGATTGGTTGCCTGGTAGAATACTTAATAACGGATAAGGTGCAGAACCAAATAGTTTGCTTCCAGACAAACGAATATTGGTATGTCCAATTGGTGATGGCAATCTTTCTTCAATCAATAAAGATAATTTGTGGTAATTAAAATCACTGATTTTGCTTTTTATGGAAAACGAATAATTAAAAGTAAAACGTGGTAAATTTCCTTTTAAAAATTGTTTTTTACGCGATGTTTGCAAATATTTTGCACCTGGTGTGGCACTGAAATTAATACTTGGTGTAAACACTTGAAAACTTGGATGTCTAACAGTATCAATAATTCCACCACCTAAATCTGTAGTTTTTATAAACTCAATTCTGCCTGGAATGGTCTTATAATTTTTATAATTAAACTGCAATGTTGTATTGATATTTTTGCCCCAATCTCGCTTATAAGCAAGCTTTGCATCTTTCAAATAAATCAAATCGGCAATTGATCTTCTACGCAATAATGAATTAAAGATATAATCGTATTCTTGTCCAGAACCTTCTAACGTGAATCGTTGATAGTCATCGCGAAATGAAGCAGTAATTGCATGGTATTGCTTGAATTTTTTGTCAGGCAACCTAGTTGTTAATTCCAGTCCATACTTAAATCGTTTGTCTTTTAAACCGTAAGCACCATATACATTCCAGTTGACCCATTCGCCGATGCGCCAATTGTTTTTTAAATTTAAACGAAAACGCATGCCTTCTAAATCATTCCAAGTAGCAATTTGGTAAACATTTCCAATATCTATTACTTTAGTTTTATAATAACCGCTTGCAAAAAAACCACCAATACCTGATAATGCTTTAAAAACTTTTGTGTTTTTTAAAGAATCGATTAAAATATAGACATTTTGCTCTGATTTTTTTAAAGTATCATGTCGACTAGCTAACCAAAATGAATCTGTTTTTTTTCGGTAACCTTTCACCAAAACTTGGTCTGCATCTTTTAAAATAGTATCTGCAATAGGTTTTTCAATGATTATATTATTGCGATGCATATATCGAGCAATTCGAACACTTTTTGCTTTTTTCTTTTTAGAATAGGAAATATTAGTTGATCGTGATTCCATATTTTTGAACCAATTTCCATTTACATTTTCAAATCCTTGAGACAACGAAAAGTCATTAATAAAGTTGAGATTAGAGCGTTTGTCGATACCTAAATCTATATGCATAATCGCATAATCCTTACCATTGATTTTTGCTTTTCCATTAAATAATAAATCACTTTTGCTTTTTGGTGTAAATGCTAAATTATAGATCATCACACTATCACGAACCACAATTGTATCTATTGAAATGAAGCTATCTCTAACAATTGAACTGTTTATTATTGTTGTATATGTAAACTGTAAACTATCTAAAGTGGTTGAGTCATTTATGAATACATTATTACTGCTGTCAGTAAGAATTTCTTTAACAATGCTTGTGTCAAACTTGACTTTATTGAAATAAGCAGGTTTATTTTTATAGATGAATTTAGTGCTGTCAATGGCTTTAGAAGTGTCAGCTACTTTTACGCTATCGATGACATAATAATTATACAAAGCCAAACCACCATCAGCAAATGGTAACAAAAATGTTTTGCCTATTACTTGAGTTTGGTTGTCATAAACCTCAACTTCATCAAAAGCGACATCCAATAATTCAGAAAAACGCAATTGCTCGATACCAGACGTTTTCTGTGCTTTAATTATCTCTTTATTCTTTTTCGGATCTTTATTTACGTAATGGTCAGTAATCGTTTCTTTTAAAATAAGTGGAATAAATCTAGTGCCATCAGCAGTTGTATCTTGATTTTCTAAAATAAATTTAAATGCCTTTAAAATTTTCAACTTTGCAATCTTGGCTTTGATATTATACAAAGAAGCAACTGTTTTTAAATATTCTTCGTATTGATAAGATGAAAAACTTTTCGGACGATTGTCTTTTTTATTAGCAACAACATTTCTGAAAATACGAATTGCTGCGGTATCTTTTGGTATTTTTCCTTTTTTAGCTTTTACAGTAAACTCTTCCAACATAAAGTTTTCTAAATGTAGCTTCACAACAATTGAATCCTTTCTGAAAAACCTTTTTTTTAACGCTTCGTCTTTATAACCAATGTAAGAAAATACAACAGAATCTGTTTTAGAATTTACTGTGATAAAAAATCGTCCAGAATCATCTGTTGTGCCACCTTGAGAAATTCCTATTGCATAATTTACATATGGCAATGGCTCTTTTGTCTTAGCATCAATAACAATACCTTTTAACTCTATTTGTCCAAATGACAATGAGTTGAAAAATGTTATTGTAAAAATGAAAAGTAGTGTGCGCACGTTTTGATTTCAATTCAACAAAATTATACAATTGAATGTTGATTAGTGATTTAATTGTATAGTATAAAAAAATAGTAACAAAACGCTTGCCAAATTGTTGTCTTGGTAAAATTGATTTAATAGTTACGAAAGATTGATAAATTGTCAGTAGTTTTATATATTTTTGATAATACTATGCAACCATTAGATAAAGATAAAGCCGATTTTTTGCATAAATCCATCGATAGTTGGAAACAAGACAATTTACTGAGCGATGAATTATCAAACCAATTAAAACAAAGTATTTCGGTCCGAAAGTTTGATTGGAAACAAGTTACTATTTATGCATTTGTTGTTGCAATTTCATGTGCAGTTTTATCAGTAATTGTGTTGCTTTCAGATAAACCTTTGCGTATTTTAATCGAAAAATTTACTCAAATTACAGATGCAGGCATCAGTTCTATTTTAACCTTATTTAGCATCTTGTTTTTTTATATTGCAAAATACAGAAGTAAAAACTATCCAAAAACACCATTCACAAACAATACAATCTTGCTGTTTGCAGCATTTTTAAGTTTGGCAGCTATTGCATACTGGTCTAAAGCAATACATGTTTTTCAACATAATTATGCGTTTGTTTTTGCGTTGGCAACAGTTTTGTATATTGGTATTTCCATCTATTTTGATTCTAAAACTTGTTGGATTTTAGCAATACTTTCATTTGCTATTTCATACGGAATCTTGTTAAATACATTTATCATAAATCAGTATGCAATAAGTTATACAATCTTATATGTTGTGTTTGGGTTGATGTTGTTGAGTTGTTTGTTTTTTATAAAAAAGATAAAACAACTAAAACCATTCTTTAAAACACATTATATCATAAGCTTAATACTGTTTTTTGTTGCGTTGTGGTTGGTGTCTGTTTTTGGAAATTATAATGATTTAGAAAAATGGAGTATTGTGAAACAATATCATTTTATTGCTTGGTCTTTATTGTTGTTTTTGGTTTCGCTGACTGCGATGTATTTGGGTTTAAAACGAAACGACCATATTTTAGGAAATACTGGCTTAGTGTTTTTTATTTTGAATTTAGTAACAAGATATTTTGAGTTTTTCTGGATTCCATTGCATAAATCTATTTTCTTTATGATTTTGGCATTTATCTTTTGGTTTATGGGCAGCCGTGCCGAAAAATTATGGAATTTGAAATTTTTGGAAGAGAAATAAAGAATAGTCTTAGAAATTCTAGGTTTTATAATTTTGAAAAAGTGTATTATATTGTATTTAAATTTAATACACAATGTTATGGAAAACAATGGCAAACTAAAACCAAAGGAAGGAAAGCAGCTTGTTACATGTAAATCCAAACCAACTGAAAATGCAATTACACGCAGATACATTTATTCTGGTGCTTTCTGGATTTTTGGTTCTTTATTGTTAGTACTTGTTGCTTGGTATAGAGGGTCTGGTATGAAAGCACATGTATTAATTTGGGCTGCTTTTGTCTTTGGTGTTGTTCAATTTGTTAGAGGAATTGCTCGAATAAAAAATAAATAATGCAATCTTTTTCTGTCTAAAATGAAGTAAACAGAATAATTATACAGATTTTTCCCCTTTTTTAACTTGTTTTAAATAGATGAAAAATGCTATGTACACATAATTAATACTGTAAATCAACAGTTTAAGATAAATAATTTGTATTTAGTGCATCCTACATTCTAAATAAACACAATCTTAACTCGAAATTAATATGCAATAATTTTCCACAATTGAGAATAAATTACTATCTTTGCGCCCACTTCAGGAGGAACGTTCCGTTTTTAGAACAAATTCTTCTTGTAGTTACTGCCTTCGCAGGGAAGGTAAGACTACAAAAAAAACATAACTTTTTTAAGTTTATGTTTGGTATTCTTGCCACTTATCTCTACCTTTGCAGTCCTAAATTTTAAAAAAGTAACGAAAGTAACGAATGCCTACAATTCAACAATTAGTAAGAAAAGGAAGACAAGAGCTTAAATACAGCTCAAAATCTAGAGCGTTAGATGCATGTCCACAACGTAGAGGTGTGTGTACACGTGTATATACTACTACGCCCAAAAAACCAAATTCTGCGTTGCGTAAAGTAGCGAAAGTGCGTTTAACCAACAAGTTTGAGGTAATTGCTTATATTCCTGGAGAAGGACATAATTTACAAGAACACTCTATCGTAATGATTCGTGGAGGTCGTGTGAAAGATTTACCAGGTGTGCGTTATCACATTGTTCGTGGCGCTTTGGATACTGCTGGTGTAAACAACCGTCAGAAAAGTCGTTCTAAATACGGAACTAAAAAAGCAAAAGCTGGAGCAGCACCAGCAGCACCAGCTAAAGGCAAGAAAAAATAATATCTGTAATACAGAAAATAGAATAAAAGCATGAGAAAGCAAAAAGCAAAGAAAAGATATTTAGCACCAGATCCAGTTTACGGTGATCCATTAATTACACGTTTTGTGAATAATTTAATGATTGGTGGTAAAAAGAGTACTGCTTATACAGCGTTTTACGAAGCATTAGATCGTATTAAAGCTACTACTAAAGAAGAAGGTTACGAAATTTGGAAGAAAGCAATGGATAATGCAATGCCTGCTGTTGAAGTTAAAAGCCGAAGAATTGGTGGTGCTACTTTCCAAATTCCAACTCCAATACGTGAAGACAGAAAATTATTTATGACGATTCGTTGGTTAATTCAATATTCTCGCAAAAGAAACGGAAAATCAATGGGTGATAAATTAGCAGCAGAATTAATTGCAGCTTCTAAAGGTGAAGGTGCAGCAGTAAAAAGAAAAGAAGATACGCACAAAATGGCAGAAGCAAATAAAGCATTCTCACATTTCAAAGCATAATACAAAAAATAATTAAGCAATGGTTCGTGTCTAACGAACCACAACAAAAAACAAAATGGCACGCGATTTAAAATATACAAGAAACATTGGCATTGCAGCTCACATTGACGCTGGTAAAACAACTACGACTGAACGTATTTTGTATTATGCTGGTGTAAACCACAAAATTGGTGAAGTACATGATGGTGCTTCTACAATGGACTGGATGGTGCAGGAAGCTGAGCGTGGTATAACAATCACTTCTGCTGCTACAACTGTGGGTTGGAAATACAGAGGACAAGATTATCACGTTAATATTATCGATACACCAGGACACGTTGACTTCACAGTTGAGGTAAATCGTTCTTTACGTGTGTTAGATGGATTAGTGTTTTTATTTTCTGCTGTGGATGGTGTAGAACCACAATCTGAAACAAACTGGCGATTAGCGAATAATTACAATGTAGCTCGTTTAGGTTTCGTAAATAAAATGGATAGAGCAGGCGCTGATTTCTTGATGGTTGTTGAACAAGTGAAAAAAATGTTAGGTTCTAATGCTGTTCCTTTACAATTGCCAATTGGTGCTGAAGATACATTTAAAGGTGTAGTAGATTTAATCAACTTCCGTGGTATCGTTTGGAACGATCACGACAGAGGTATGACTTTTCAAACTGTAGATATTCCAGCGGATATGGTGGAAGAAGCTACTATGTGGAGAGAAAAATTATTGGAAGCAGTTTCTGAATATGATGACAAATTGATGGAGAAATTCTTCGAAGATCCAACATCAATTACAGAAAGAGAAATATTAGACGCGTTGCGTGCAGCATGTTTAGATATGAAAATTGTTCCGATGTTATGCGGTTCTTCTTTCAAAGATAAAGGTGTTCAAACTATGTTAGATTTGGTTATGGAATTAATGCCATCTCCAATGGATAGACCAAATATTATTGGTACAAATCCTGATACTGGAGCCGAAGTTATTCGTAAACCAAGTTATGACGAACCATTTGCAGGTTTAGCATTTAAAATTGCAACCGATCCTTATGTTGGTCGTTTAGCTTTCACACGTGCTTATTCAGGTGTATTAGAAGCTGGTTCTTATGTATTAAATACAAGAAGTGGAAACAAAGAACGTATTTCTCGTATTTTCCAAATGCATGCTAATAAACAAAATCCAATCGAAAGATTAGGTGCAGGTGATATTGGTGCAGTTGTTGGTTTCAAAGATATCAGAACAGGTGATACTTTATGCGCTGAAGCAAATCCGATTGTGTTAGAATCAATGAAATTCCCAGACCCAGTTATTGGCTTGGCAATTGAACCAAAAACACAAAAAGATGCTGATAAATTAGGTATGGCTTTAGGTAAATTAGCTGAAGAAGATCCGACATTTAAAGTAAGATACGACGAAGATACTGCACAGACTGTTATCTCTGGAATGGGTGAACTTCACTTAGAAATTATTGTTGATCGTTTATTACGTGAGTTTAAAGTAGAGTGTAATCAAGGCGCACCACAGGTAAATTACAAAGAAACAATCACACAAACAATTGATCATAGAGAAAAATACGCTAAACAATCTGGTGGTCGAGGTAAATTTGCAGATATTCAAATAGAAATCGGACCTGGTGATGAAGAAAAAGAAGGTTTAACTTTCATAAATGACATTTTTGGTGGTGCAATTCCTCGTGAATTTATTCCATCAGTAGAAAAAGGATTTAAAGAAGCAATGAAAACTGGTGTGTTGGCTGGATATGAAGTGCCAAGCTTGAAAGTACGTTTATTTGACGGCTCTTTCCACCAAGTGGATTCAGATTCTTTCTCTTTTGAACAAGCTGCTAAATTTGCATTCCGTGAAGCATGTAGAAAAGCAAATCCTATCTTGTTAGAACCTATTATGAAGTTGGAAGTAATCACTCCAGAAGAAAATACAGGTGATGTGGTAGGTGACTTGAACCGTCGTCGTGGTATGATGGAAGGAATGGAAATGAAACATAATGCAAATGTGATTAAAGCAAAAGTTCCTTTGTCAGAAATGTTTGGTTACGTAACAGATTTGAGAACAATTACATCTGGTAGAGCAACTTCTATCATGGAATTCTCTCACTATGCACAAGCTCCAAATAACATTACAGAACAAATTGTAAAAGCAAAATCTAAAGTAAAAGCTGATTAATAGATAGAATATATCATGGCACAAAAAATTAGAATAAAATTAAAATCATACGATCACAACTTAGTAGATAAGTCTGCTGAGAAAATCGTAAAAACAGTACGCGCTGCAGGTGCTGTAGTTACTGGTCCAATTCCATTACCTACTCACAAGAAGATTTTTACAGTGTTAAAATCGCCGCACGTAAACAAAGTAGCACGTGAGCAATTTAAATTGTGTACGTACAAAAGATTGTTAGATATCTATAGTGCAACACCAAAAACGGTTGACGCATTAATGAAATTAGAATTACCAAGTGGTGTTGATGTAGAAATTAAAGTATAATAAGTCATGGCAGGATTAATAGGAACAAAAGTAGGTATGACCAGTATTTTCGGCGAAGGCGGTGCAATAATTCCTTGCACGGTTATTCAGGCTGGTCCATGCGTAGTAACTCAAAAAAAATCGAAAGATAAGGACGGTTACGATGCAGTACAATTAGGTTATGGTGATAAAAAAGAAAAGAACACCACAAAACCGATGAAAAAACACTTTGAGAAATCTGGTGGCGTGTCAAAAGCGAAATTAGTAGAATTCAGAGGTATGGATAACCTTAACGTAGGTGATGTTGTATCTTCTGACTTATTAAAAGAAGGCGATAAAATCACGATCAAAGGAACTTCTAAAGGTAAAGGTTTTCAAGGTGTTGTTAAACGTCACGGATTTGGTGGTGTTGGTGGACAAACTCACGGTCAGCACAATCGTTTACGTGCACCGGGTTCATTAGGAGCTTGCTCTACACCGGCACGTGTATTCAAAGGAATGAAAATGGGTGGTCGTATGGGTGGCGATCAGGTGAAAGAACTGAACATCAAAATTGTAAAAATGATCCCTGATGAAAATTTAATTATCGTTAAAGGCAGCATTCCTGGACACAACGGTTCTTATATCGTAATCGAGAAAAAAAATAAATAATTTCCCAGTTGGGATTGATTAATAGATCAAAATGAAAGCAGAAGTATATAATATAAGTGGTCAGGCGACAGGAAGAACAGTTGAACTTCCGGACGCAGTATTTGGAATCGAACCAAATGAGCATGTTGTTTACTTAGCAGTTAAGCAATACTTAGCTGGAAGAAGAAGCGGTACACACAAAACATTAGAAAAATCTGAATTATCAGGTTCTACCAGAAAATTACACAAACAAAAAGGAACTGGTGGTTCAAGAAAAGGAAGTATCAAAAATCCATTGTTTAAAGGTGGTGCACGTATATTTGGTCCTCGTCCGCGTTCTTACGATTTTAAATTAAACAAAAAAGTAAAAACGTTGGCTAAATACTCTGCACTTTCAACTAAAGTACAAGGTAATTCAATCAAAATAGTTGAAGATTTTAATTTCGAATCACCAAAAACAAAAGAATATATCACATTCTTGAAAAACTTTGGGTTAGAAAATAAAAAATCATTATTGATCTTGCCTGATTTAAACGAAAACGTGTATTTATCAAGCAGAAATGTGCAAGGTGCTAACGTATCAACAGCAGACAACTTGAACACATATGAATTAATGAACAACAACACGATTTTGATTAGCGAAAAATCGATAGAAGTAATTGCAAATTCTTAAAATTAATATAGAATGGATATTCTAAGAAAACCTTTGATCACCGAAAAAGCATCTGCATTGTCAGAAAAAGCAGGTAAATACACTTTTTTGGTAAACAAGAAGGCAAATAAAGTCGAAATTAAAAAAGCAGTAGAAAAAATGTACGGTGTAAATGTAGAGCATGTAAACACTGCAATCATGGCTTCTAAACCCAAAAATCGTAGCACTAAAAAAGCAATTGTTACAGGTAGAAAAGGAATTTATAAAAAAGCAATAGTGAAAATAGCTCAAGGTGAAATCATCGATTTCTACAACGAGATATAATTTTAAAGCGAGAAAGCACAAAAAATGGCAACTAAAAAATATAATCCGATAACGCCAAGTTTACGAACAAGAATTACAAATTCGTATGCTGAGATTACTACTAATGTACCTGAAAAATCATTATTAGCACCAAACAGACGTTCAGGCGGTCGTAACCAAAAAGGTGAAATGACAATGCGTTATATCGGTGGCGGACACAAAAAACAATACCGTATTGTTGATTTCAAAAGAAATAAATTCGATATTCCTGCGACTGTAAAATCAATAGAATACGATCCAAACCGTTCTGCATTTATTGCGTTAGTGGTTTATAAAGATGGTGAAAAAGCATATATCATTGCACCGGAAGGCATCAAAGTTGGACAAGAAATCATTTCTGGTTTAGCGGTAGCACCTGAAGTTGGAAATACATTACCTATCGCAAAAATGCCTTTAGGTTCTGTAGTGCATAATATCGAATTACAGCCAGGTAAAGGTGCATCTATATGCAGAAGTGCTGGCACATTTGCTCAGCTGACTGGTAAAGATGGTAAATACGTTACAGTAAAATTACCTTCTGGTGAAGCAAGAATGGTACTTGGAACATGCTTAGCTACAATTGGTACAGTTTCAAATTCAGATCACAATTTATTAGTGAAAGGTAAAGCTGGTGCAAATCGTTGGAAAGGCAGAAGACCTCGTACTCGTCCGGTAGTGATGAACCCGGTAGATCATCCGATGGGTGGTGGTGAAGGTAGAGCTTCAGGTGGTCATCCACGTTCTCGTAAAGGTATTCCTTCTAAAGGTTACAAAACAAGAGATAAAAACAAAGCATCGAGTAAATACATAATCTCAAAAAAATCAAAATAATAGATTAAGAGAATGGCAAGAAGTTTAAAAAAAGGTCCTTACATAGCATACCATTTACAAGGTAAAGTAGATGCTATGAATGCTGCAAGCAAAAAAACAGTAATCAAAACATGGTCTAGAGCATCAATGATTACACCTGATTTCGTAGGACATACGTTTGCGGTACATAACGGAAATAAATTTATACCGGTTTATGTTACTGAAAATATGGTAGGTCACAAATTGGGCGAATTTTCTCCAACCAGACAATTCAAAGGACATTCAGGTAATAGAAAATAAAGTAAAATGGGCGCAAGAAAAAAATTAGTTGCAGACGCAAGAAAAGAAGCAAAAAAGTTGACATGCGAAGCGAAAGCGGTTGCGGTTCCAACTTCTCCAAGAAAAATGAGATTGCTGGCAGATATTTTAAGAGGTAAAGACATCTTTGATGCACTTAACATCTTGACTTTCTCTACCAAACATGCATCTAAAACTGTAGAAAAATTACTTCGTTCAGCGATAGCAAATTGGGAACAAAAATTCAATACTAAAGCAGACGAAAGCGAGTTGTTTATTAAAGATATTAAAGTAGACAGCGGAAGAATGCTGAAACGTTTTCAACCGGCTCCACAAGGTAGAGCTTACAGAATTCGCAAACGTTCTAACCACCTTACTTTAAATTTAGCTAGCAGAAACCTGGCAAATGCAGAAACAACAATTGAAGATTCAACTAACGAAAATTAAAATAGATTAATTAATGGGCACAAAGGCAAACCCGATAGCAAACAGATTAGGTATCATCAGAGGATGGGATTCTAATTGGTACGGCGGAAAAGATTTTAGCGATAAATTGATTGAAGATCAAAAAATTCGTAAATACTTAAATGCACGTATTCAAAAAGGCGGTATTTCTAAAATAATAATTGAAAGAACGCTAAACAGAATTACTATCTCTATCAATACTGCTCGTCCTGGAATTATCATCGGTAAAGGTGGTGGTGAAGTTGACCGAATCAAAGAAGAGATCAAGAAATTAACGAAAAAAGATGTTCAAATCAATATCGTTGAGATCAGAAGACCTGAAGTTGATGCAGCAATTGTTGGTGAAACAGTTTGCAAACAATTAGAAGCACGTGTTAATTTCCGTCGCGCAGTGAAAATGGCTATCGCATCAGCAATGCGTTTAGGAGTTGAAGGTATTAAAATAAAATGTTCAGGTCGTTTAGGAGGTGCTGAGATGGCAAGAAGTGAAGAATATAAAGAAGGCAGAACACCATTACATACATTCCGTGCTGATATCGATTATGCTTGGAAAGAAGCTGAAACTATCTATGGTAAAATTGGTGTGAAAGTTTGGATCTGCAAAGGTGAAATATTGACAAAACGTGATTTAACACCGAATGTTGGTATGGACGAAGCAAATAAAAAAGGTGGTGGCAGCGGCGAAAGACGTGGTGGCGACAGAAGAGATGATAGACGTGGTGGCG
The DNA here is from genome assembly GCA_938008535.1 of uncultured Saprospirales bacterium. GTDB lineage: Bacteria > Bacteroidota > Bacteroidia > Chitinophagales > JADIYW01 > JADJSS01. The sequence goes on from CALLKF010000005.1 coordinate 81,690, forward strand.
GAAACGATAGAAGAGGTGGTGGCGCAGGCGCTGGAAAGCCAAGAGGTGAAAAATCAGATAATAGAGGACCAAGAAAAAAATAATAACAAGATTATAATTTAGTATCATGTTACAACCGAAAAGAGTAAAATTTAGAAGAGTTCATAAAATGAAAATGAAAGGTCTTGCGTACAAAGGTTCGCAATTATCTTTCGGTTCATTCGGATTGAAATCTTTAGAAGAAAGTTGGGTAACCGATCGTCAGATTGAAGCTGCTCGTATTGCATTGACAAGACACATGAAACGTGAAGGTAAAGTTTGGATCAACATATTTCCGGACAAACCGATCACTAAAAAACCGGCCGAAGTTCGTATGGGTAAAGGTAAAGGTTCTTTAGATCATTGGGTAGCAGTAGTAAAACCAGGCAGAATCATCTTTGAAATTGAAGGCGTATCTAAACAAATCGCTGAAGAATCATTAAGATTAGCGGCACAAAAATTACCTGTATTAACTAAAGTTGTTGTAAGAAGAGATTACGACGGTAACTAATAAAAATTAAAAAGATGGCAACAGAAATAGCATACAGCGAAATTACATCTTGGAGCGATGAAGCTTTAAACGACGAATTGTTAGCAACAAAAATGAAACTAACTAAATTGCGTTTTAACCATGCAATCACTCCATTGGAAAACACAAATGTGTTAGGTGAAACTAAAAAACACATTGCTCGTATCCAAACAGAATTGAGAAAAAGACAATTATCTAAACAAGCATAAATAAATGCAAATGTCAACTGAGATAACAAAAGAAAGACAATTAAGAAAAACAAGAATTGGAGTAGTTTCTTCTAATAAAATGGAAAAAACAATTACAGTTTCTGTAGTTCGTAAGCTAAAACATCCTAAGTATGGTAAGTTTTTAAAGAAAACTAAAAAATTCCATGCTCATGATGAAAAAAATGAATGCAATATCGGCGATACCGTAAAAATTATGGAAACTCGTCCATTAAGTGCAACAAAAAGATGGAGATTAGTAGAAATCGTTGAAAAAGCTAAATAAAAATGGTACAACAAGAATCAAGATTAAGAGTAGCTGACAACAGCGGCGCCAAAGAAGTACTTTGCATCAGAGTATTGAAAGGCACAAGAGCACGTTATGCTTCTATTGGCGATAAAATCGTAGTTTCAGTTAAAGATGCGATGCCAGGTGGGAACGTAAAAAAGAAACAAGTATCTAAAGCGGTAGTTGTTCGTGTAACAAAAGAAATCAAACGCAAAGACGGAACATACATTCGTTTTGATGACAATGCAGTAGTATTGTTAAACAATAACGACGAGCCACGCGGCACTCGTATCTTCGGACCTGTTGCAAGAGAATTGAGAGATAAAGATTTTATGAAAATTATTTCATTAGCACCAGAAGTATTATAATATTATGAGCACACAAGCACAAAAGCGTTTTGCGCCGAAATTAAAAATAAAAAAAGGAGATACTGTCATAGTAACTGCAGGTGATTACCGTGGTAAAAGTGGCAAAGTATTAGAAGTATTTCCTAAAGAAAACAGAGCATTGGTTGAAGGAATTCGTATCGTTTCACGTCATACAAAACCAAATGCAGCTAATCAACAAGGTGGTATCATTAAAAAAGAAGCACCAATAAACATCTCTAACTTAATGCTATTAGTTGGCGGAACCGCAACACGCGTAGGCAGAAAAGTAGAAGATGGTAAAACAGTAAGAATTGCTAAAAAAACAGGAGAAATAGTTAAGTAATGAGTTATATTCCTACATTAAAGAAAAAATATACTGAACAAGTAGTAGATGCTTTAAAAAAGCAATACAACTACAAATCAGTAATGCAAGTGCCTAAATTAACTAAGATTGTAATCAATCAAGGTGTTGGCGCAGCAGTTGGAGATAAAAAATTAATCGATAATGCGATTGATGAAATATCAAGAATTGCAGGACAAAAAGCAGTAGCTACCAAATCTAAAAAAGCAATCTCTAACTTTAAACTTAGAGAAGACTTGCCAATCGGTGTTCGAGTAACATTGCGTGGCGAAAGAATGTATGAATTTTTGGAAAGATTAATGGCTGTTGCTTTACCACAAGTACGTGATTTCAAAGGCATCAACGAAAAATCGTTTGATGGTAGAGGAAACTATACATTAGGTATCACTGAGCACATCATTTTTCCAGAAATTGATATCGATAAAATTTCTAAAATTAGCGGCATGGATATCACTTTTGTGACTACAGCTAATACTGACGACGAAGCACATTCATTATTAAAAGAAATTGGTTTACCATTCAAGAAAAAATAAAACATGGCAAAAGAATCAATGAAAGCACGCGATGCTAAGAGATTAAAATTAATCACTAAGTATAAATCAAAACGCGATCAATTAAAAAAAGAAGGCGACTATGCAGCATTGGACAAGCTTCCGAAAAATGCTTCACCTGTTCGCTACAGAAACAGATGTAAAATCACAGGTCGTCCACGTGGATACATGGGCTTCTTCGGACTGTCAAGAATACAATTCCGTGATTTAGCAAGCTACGGTTTAATTCCAGGATTATCCAAAGCAAGCTGGTAGTAAATAAATTAGTTTAAAAATTAAAGTGAAGGTGGGAAACTGAATTGACAACAATTTAAGTCGCACATCTAAGCGGTCTAAACAAAAAAAATAAAATGGTTACAGATCCAATAGCAGATTTCTTAACTAGAATCAGAAATGCACAACTCGCTGGGCACACCATCGTAGACATTCCTGCTTCTAACATGAAAAAGAAATTAACCGAAATTCTACATGATAACGGTTATATCTTAAAATTCAAATTCGAAGAAGATGGTCCACAAGGAACAATCAAGATTGCTTTAAAATACAATCCTGAAACCAAAGAACCAGCTATCAGAGAATTAATCAGAGTGTCAAAACCAGGTTTGCGTCGTTATGCACACGTGGCGGGCATTCCAAGAGTAAAAAATGGTTTAGGTGTAGCTATATTATCAACGTCAAAAGGAATTTTAACGGATAAGCAAGCTAAAAATCTAAAAGTAGGTGGTGAAATTATTTGCATAGTATCTTAAATTTAAAGTCATGTCACGCGTAGGAAAATTACCAATAACAATACCGGCAAAAACTGAAGTGAGCGTTGCAGATAATGGCGTTGTCACTGTAAAAGGACCAAGAGGTACCTTAACCGAAAAAATTGATAGAGATATCATCGTTAAAGTTGAAGACGGAAAAATTATGTTGGAGCGTCCAACAGAGCAAAAACGTCATAAAGCATTACACGGTTTATATCGCTCACTTATAAACAATATGGTGGTAGGTGCAAGTACTGGTTATACCAAAACATTAGACGTAGTCGGTGTAGGTTTTCGTGCAAGTAATCAAGGACAATTGTTAGAATTATCTATAGGTTTCTCACATCCAATTTATGTGTTATTACCAGATGAAATTAAAGTAACAACTGTTTCTGAGAAAGGACAACCACCACGTATAGTTTTAGAAAGTAACGACAAGCAACTTATTGGTCAAGTAGCGGCTAAGATCAGAAGCTTAAGAAAACCTGAACCTTACAAAGGAAAAGGTATTAAATACCAAGGTGAAGTATTGCGTAAAAAAGCAGGTAAATCTGCGGGTAAAAAATAACAATTAAAATTTATTGTCATGCCAATAGTGAAATTATCTAGAAGAGAAAAAATAAAATATAGCATTCGTAAAAAGTTTGCAGGTACTGCTACTCGTCCACGTTTAACAGTGTTCAGAAGCAATAGTGAAATCTATGCGCAAATCATTGATGATGCTACACAAAAAACAGTAGTTTCTGTATCTTCTTTAAAAGAAAAAGGCAACAAAACAGAACAAGCTAAAGCTGTCGGTGCTGCAATTGCAGGAAAAGCTATAGCAGCTAACATAACATCAGTGGTTTTTGATCGTAATGGTTTTTTATATCATGGTAGAGTAAAAGCATTAGCAGATGCTGCAAGAGAAAACGGTTTACAATTCTAATTTTTATAAGGAAGAAAATATATGTCAAAAGTAAAAGAAAATAAAGTAAGAACTGCAGGAGACCTAGAACTTAAAGAAAAAGTAGTAGGTATACAACGTGTTGCAAAAGTTACAAAAGGTGGTCGTACATTCAGCTTCTCTGCTTTGGTTGTAGTTGGTGATGGTCATGGAACTGTTGGGCACGGTCTTGGTAAAGCACGTGAGGTACAAGAAGCAATTCAAAAAGGAATTGATGACGCTAAAAAGAATTTGGTGAAAGTTCCAATCTTAAAAGGAACTATACCTCACGAACAGTTAGCAGAATCAGATGGTGCAAAAGTTTTAATCAAACCAGCATCACAAGGTACTGGTGTTATTGCTGGAGGTTCTATGCGTGCAGTATTGGAAAGTGCTGGTGTTCATGATGTATTAGCAAAATCATTAGGTTCTGCAAATCCTCATAACGTTGTAAAAGCTACTATTTACGCATTAACTTTATTAAGAGACCCTTTCCGAGTAGCAAGAGATAGAGGAATTAAATTAACTAAAGTATTTAACGGATAATAGTATGTCTAAAATAAAAATCACTCAAGTTAAGAGTACAATCGATAGAAGTCAACGTCAAAAAGATACCATTAAAGCACTAGGTATTCAAAAAGTAAATAGAAGCGTTGAAAAAGAAGCTACACCACAAGTATTAGGAATGGTAGCTAAAGTAAAACATTTAGTAACGGTAGAAAATATTTAATATGAGCATCATTAGTTTAACGAATTTAAAACCTGCAAAAGGATCTACTAAAAACCGCAAACGAATTGCTCGTGGTGAAGGTTCTGGTTCAGGTGGTACAGCTGGCAAAGGTCACAAAGGTGCAAAATCTCGTTCTGGTTACAAATCTAAAAGAGGTTTTGAAGGTGGTCAAATGCCTTTACAACGTCGACTACCAAAACGTGGTTTCAAAAATAACAACAGAGTCGAATTTAGAACTTTAAATTTGGCTGAATTAAGCGAATTAGCTGAAAAAAATAACATCAAAGATTTCAATTTTGAAACATACAGAACTTTAAAATTAGTTCGTAAATCAGATAAAATTAAAATCTTAGCAAATGGTGAATTGAAAGGTGCTTTTAATGTAACTGCACATGCATTCAGTTCTAAAGCTAAAGAAGCAATTGAAGCAAACAGTGGAACAACAACCATTATTGCATAGTTTGCAATATACTAAATGTTATAATTTAAGAAATGAAACAATTTTTTGATACATTAAAAAACATCTTCAGCATAGAAGACTTAAGAAAAAGAATTTTCTTGACCTTAGGTTTGTTATTTATCTATCGTTTAGGGTGTTTTGTAGTTTTACCTGGAGTTATTCCATTGAAACTTTCTGCAGGTTCAGCAAAAGGTATTTTCCAAGTTTTTGACTTATTTGCAGGTGGTGCTTTTACGAAAGCATCTATTTTTGCATTAGGTATCATGCCTTATATTTCGGCGTCTATTGTTATGCAATTACTAACTTTAGCAGTACCTCAATTTCAAAAAATTCAAAAAGAAGGAGAAACTGGTAGGAAAAAAATCAATCAATGGACAAGATACTTAGCTGTTATTGTTGCAGCTGTTCAAGGGTTTGCATACACTAAATTTTTATATTCTCAAGGTATTGTTTCTCCTAGTGTTTCAACTGCATTGGTTACAATTTCTACTATGTTTATCCTGGTTGCAGGTACCATTTTTGTAATGTGGTTAGGCGAACAAATTCAGGAACGTGGACTTGGTAACGGTACTTCTATTATTATCATGTCTAATATTATTTCTCGTCTACCTGGTTCATTTTGGGCTGAAGCAAAAGCTCGTATTTCATCTGGTAGCGGTATCTTAATGTTTATTTTAGAATTAGCCTTATTAGCTGGAGTGGTAATGGCAACTATTATGCTTATTCAAGCAATAAGAAAAGTTCCATTAACATATGCAAAACAAATGTCTGGTGGCGGTAATGCTGCTGCAGCACAACGTAGAGGATTTTTACCTTTAAAAGTTAATATTGCAGGTGTAATGCCAATTATTTTTGCTCAAGCTTTTTTATTTATTCCAACTACCATTTTGCAATTATTCCCAGATAGTCCAGCTTCTGGTTTCTTACGTTCTGTTACAGATTTTACATCATTACCTTACAACATTGTTATGTTCTTAATGGTAGTTCTATTTACATATTTCTATACTGCCTTAATCATGAATCCAGTACAAATGGCAGATGATTTAAAACGAAGCAACGGCTTTATTCCAGGCGTAAAACCAGGTGCGAACACAGCCGAATATATAGATACAGTTTTATCTAGAATTACGTTACCAGGTTCTATATTTTTAGGTTTGATTGCAATTATGCCTGCTTTTGCTAAAGTTTTAGGTGTAAATAGTCAATTTGCTTATTTCTTCGGTGGTACTTCTTTGCTGATTCTTGTATCAGTTGTCTTAGATACTATGCAGCAAATAAATTCACATTTATTGAGTCGTCATTATGATGGCTTGACAAAATCTGGAGCAAAGATTAGAGGTAGAAATGTCATAGCAAACGATTATCAATAGTTCTAAAGGAGAAAATGATACATTTAAAAACTCCAGAAGAAATTGAATATATACGTAAAAGTTCTTTGTTAGTTAGCCAAACGCACGCGCTTTTGGTAGAATATATAAAACCAGGTGTAAAAACATCTAAATTAGATGAAATTGCAGAACAGTTTATTAATGATAATGGTGGTAAACCATCCTTCAAAGGATATGGTGGATTTCCTGCAACTCTTTGCATTTCTATAAACGAACAGGTTGTGCACGGTTTTCCTTCGGAAAGAGAAATAAAAGAAGGAGATATTCTATCTATTGATTGCGGTGTTTATAAAGACGGATTTCATGGCGATTCTGCCTTTACCTTTCCAATCTGTGAGATTTCAGCTGAAGCAAAAAAATTACTTCAGGTAACACTGAATTCATTGTATTTAGGAATTGAAAAGGCAGTTGTTGGAAATCGTGTTGGTGATATTGCTTATGCCATACAAAATTATTGTGAGTTTACTCATAAATATGGTGTGGTAAGAGATTTAGTTGGTCATGGTGTTGGAAAAGAATTACACGAAGATCCACAAGTTCCGAATTACGGCAAAAGAGGAAAAGGTCCATTGTTGCAAGATGGTTTAGTAATTGCTATTGAACCAATGATTAATATGGGTACTTTTGAAGTACGCACATTAGCAGACAAATGGACGATTATTACTAAAGATGGAAAGCCATCAGCACACTTTGAACATACAATTGTTGTGAAAAGAGGAAAGGCTGACATACTTAGTGACCATAATTTAATATTCGACGCTATAAAAAAGTCAGAATATATTAAGGATTTTAGATAATTATAACGATATTTGCAGTCCGAAAATTATGGGTAAGACAGATTTAATAAAATTGGATGGTACGATCACAGAAGCTTTATCAAACGCAATGTTTAGGGTAAAGTTGGAAAACGGTCACGAAATTTTAGCTACAATATCTGGCAAGATGAGGATGAACTACATTCGTATTCTGCCAGGCGACAAAGTCGCGGTTGAAATTTCTCCGTATGATCTCTCCAGAGGAAGAATAACATTTAGATATAAATAACTTTTTAAAGAATTAAATACCATGAAGGTAAAAGCATCCGTAAAAAAACGAAGCGAAGACTGCATCATTGTGCGCAGAAAGGGCAGAGTGTATGTAGTGAATAAAAAGAATCCAAAATTTAAACAAAGACAAGGATAATACAATGGCAAGAGTATCAGGTATAGATCTACCAAAAAACAAAAGAGGTTTCATAGCGTTAACTTACATCTATGGAATCGGCAGATCATCGGCTGCAGCTATCTTAGCAACTGCAAATGTAGATCCACAAAAAAAAGTACACGAATGGAATGATGATGAAGCAACTGCTATTCGTAATGCTATTACTTCTGAATTTAAAGTAGAAGGTGCTTTGCGTTCTGAAGTTCAGTTAAACATCAAACGTTTAATGGATATCGGTTCATATAGAGGTATTCGTCATCGTAAAGGTTTACCAGTAAACGGACAAAGCACTAAACGTAATGCTCGTACACGTAAAGGAAAACGTAAAACGGTTGCAGGTAAAAAGAAAGTAACTAAATAATAAAATTGAAGCTAATATAATGGCACAAGCAACAAAAAAAGCAGCAAAGAAAAGAGTAGTGAAAGTAGAAGCCGAAGGTTATACTTACATCAAAGCGTCTTTTAACAACATAATCATTTCTTATACCAATAAATCAGGTCAAGTTATTTCTTGGAGTAGCGCTGGTAAATGTGGTTTCAGAGGTTCTAAAAAAAGCACACCTTATGCAGCTCAAATGGCAGCACAAGATGCAGGAACTAAAGCGTATGAAGCTGGTTTAAGAAAAGTAGAAGTATTTGTGAAAGGTCCAGGCGGTGGTCGTGAATCAGCAATTCGTACTATCGGAAACGCTGGCATCGAAGTAACAGTAATTCGCGATGTAACTCCATTACCACACAATGGATGTCGTCCACCAAAAAAACGTAGAGTATAAAATAATAATAGATTGAAATTTGAACGTTAAATCTCAAATCTTAAATCTCAAATCTTAAATAAAAATGGCAAGATATACAGGACCTCGTACAAAAAAATCAAGAACATTCGGAGAAGCAATCTTCGGATATGATAAAGCATTTGAAAAACGCAAATATGCTCCAGGTCAACACGGAAATTCTCGTAAAAAAGGAAAAGTATCTGAGTATGCAATTCAGTTAAAAGAAAAACAAAAAGCAAAATATACTTACGGTGTTCTAGAAAGACAATTTTACAAAACTTTCGAAGAAGCTTCTCGTAAACATGGTGTAAAAGGTGAAAACTTATTACGTTTATTAGAGCAACGTTTAGACAATACTGTTTACCGTTTAGGTTTCGCACCAACTCGTAGTGCAGCTCGTCAATTAGTAAGTCACAAACATATTACTGTAAACGGAAGAATTTTAAATATTCCATCTTGTACTATTAAAGTAGGTGACATTGTAAGTATCCGTGAAAAATCTAAAAACTTAGATGTTGTTCAAGATACATTGAAATCAAACAGTGTAAAAAGATACGGCTGGTTAGAATTGAATACAGAGAAATTAGAAGGAAAATATCTTGAAATTCCAAACAGAGAACAAATTCCTGAAAATATCAAAGAACAATTGATCGTCGAACTTTATTCTAAATAATAATTTTTTTTGAAGCGAAGTCCTTTAATGGATATTCAGAATTAACCTTTAAAAATAAATAACTAATTATGGCAATTTTATCATTTCAGAAACCAGACAAAATTCTTCTACAGAAAGCAACCGACTTTGAAGGTACATTCGAATTCGCACCGCTAGAACCTGGTTTTGGAAACACAATCGGTAATGCACTTCGCCGTGTGTTATTATCTTCTTTGGAAGGTTATGCAATCACTGCAATCAAAATTGCTGGTGTTAATCACGAATTTTCTACCATCAAAGGCGTTATCGAAGACGTTACAGAAATGGTGTTAAATATCAAACAAGTTCGTTTGAAAAGAGTATTACAAGATGTGGATGCTGGATTTGAAAAAATCTATATTTCTTTAAAAGGTAAAGATCAATTTACTGCTGGTGATATCGAAGCACACACCAATGTTTTTGCTGTTACAAATCCTGATTTAGTGATTTGCAATATGGAAAAAAATGTGCATTTAGAATTGGAAATTTCTATCGGAAAAGGTCGTGGTTATGTAGCTGCAGAAGAGCACTATGTAGATAGCTCAATCGTTGGTTTAATTCCAGTAGATTCTATCTATACACCAATTAAAAATGTACGTTATAAAATCGAAAATACGCGTGTTGAACAACGTACGGATTTTGAAAAATTAATTATTGATGTAAAAACAGACGGCACTATTCATCCTGAAGATGCTGTGAAAGAAGCTGCAAAAATATTAATTCAACATTTAATGTTGGTATCTGATGAAAATATCACATTCAATTCTGAAGAAAAAGGTCAAGAAGAAGTAGTAGATGAACACATCTTACATATGCGCAAAATCTTGAAAACACCTTTGGAAGATTTAGATTTGTCAGTTCGTGCATACAACTGTTTAAAAGCAGCAAAAATTAATTCATTATCAGAATTAGTGCAGTACGATACGAACGAATTATTAAAATTCAGAAACTTCGGACGCAAATCTTTAGTAGAGATCGAAGAACTGATCATCGAAAAAGGAATGCACTTTGGTATGGACTTATCAAAATTTAAATTAGAAGACTAAAATTATAAATGAGTAGAATAGCGTAATAGATAAAATCTTATTACTTATTACTTACTACTTAATACTAATAAAATGAGACACGGAAATAAAATAAATCATTTAGGTAGAAAAACTGGACATCGTGCCGCGTTGTTAAAAAACTTAGCAGTAGCTTTGTTTACACACAAACGCATTGAAACTACCTTAGCAAAAGCAAAAGAATTACGTGGTTATGTTGAACCATTAATTACAAAAGCAAAAAGCAATACTACACACTCACGTCGTGATGCATTCTCTTACTTGCAAGATAAATTTGCAGCGAAAGAATTGTTTGATGTAGTTGCTCCAAAAGTTGGCGATCGTCCTGGTGGTTATACTCGAATTGTACGTTTAGGTCAACGTCAAGGTGATGCAGCAGAAATGTCAATGATTGAGTTAGTTGACTTCAACGAAGTTTACAAACCAAAAGCAGCAGTTGCAGCAGAACCGAAAAAGAAAACACGTCGTGCAGGTTCAGCGAAAAAAGCAGAAACTACAGAAGTATTAGAAGAAAAAGCAGCAGAAGTAGAAGAAGTGAAAGATACGGTAGAAGAAGTAACTCCAACAGCAGAAGAAAAAACAGAAGAATAATAAGAAATGATTTTTTCAACACATACAAAAGGTTCGCATTATTGCGAACCTTTTTTTTTATTTTTGACAAACCAAAACTGCGCCTTTTTGCGCCTTAGTTAGAAATTAATCTATCATGCCAAATACAACAGCAATTTTACTACTTCAAGACGGAACCACTTTCACAGGACAAGCATGTGGAAAAATTGGAACTGCAACAGGCGAAATCTGTTTCAATACTTCGATGACTGGCTATCAGGAATTATTTACGGATCCAAGTTACTTTGGACAACTGTTAATTTCTACGAATGTGCATGTTGGAAATTATGGAATTAAAGAAAGTGAAAGTGAATCGAAAAAAATACAAATTGCCGGTTTAATTTGCAGAGAATATACCAATCAATATTCGCGCAAGCAAGCTGATAGTTCTATCGAAGATTATTTTATTCAAAATAATTTAGTTGGAATTACTGGAATAGATACGCGTGCAGTGGTGCGCCATGTGCGCGAAAAAGGTGCGATGAATGCTATCGTTTCATCAGAAAATATAGATATAGCAGCATTAACAAAACAGCTTAATACTGTTCCAAATATGGAAGGGTTGGAGCTGTCTTCAAAAGTAACTACCGACACAACGTATACCATTGGCGAAGCAGATGCAAAATATAAAATTGCTGCATTGGATTTTGGAATCAAAAAAAATATTTTAAGAAATTTTGTCTCAAGAGATTGTTTTATAAAAGTATTTCCAGCAAAAACAACCTTTGCTGAAATGCAGGATTTTAATGCAAATGGTTATTTTATTTCTAACGGACCAGGCGATCCAGCTACGATGGATTATGCAGTAGAAACGGTGAAACAGATTTTAGCAGTAGACAAACCATTGTTCGGCATTTGTTTAGGCAACCAGATTTTAGCAAGAGCGGTTGGAATTCCTACCTATAAATTACATCACGGACATCGCGGCGGCAACCATCCAGTAAAAAATTTAAAAACGGGTAAGTGCGAGATCACTACACAAAACCACGGTTTTGCAGTTGATATGGAAGCACTTAAAAATTCAGAAAAAGCAGTACTCACACACATCAACTTAAATGATAATTCTGTAGAAGGCTTAGAAATCATAGGTAAAAAAGCATTCTCTGTGCAATACCATCCGGAAGCCGCACCAGGTCCGCACGACTCAAGATATTTGTTTGATGAGTTTATAAAAATGATGGAATAAATAATATATTTGCCTCTTTTTTAATCATGCCAAACAGATATTACGTTATACAAAGTGGTCACCAGTTTGGGCCATTTTCCATTGTTGAATTAACTAAATTAAAATTTCAAAATGAGAATTTAATTTGGGTAAATGGCATGTCCGATTGGATTCCAGTTTCAAACATGGAAGACGTTTACAATAAAATTGAAACTGCAAAAAATGATTTAGCAGAACTCAATACTCGACTTCAAAACACCAAACAAAATAATACCAATAACCACGAAGCCATTTTAAGCGGCGCAAAAGATGTGACTTTTTCTGGCTATAAAATGGCATCACCAGCACGAAGATTAGCAGCTTGTTTATTGCATTGGTTTATTGCACTTGTTCTTGTAATCATCTTTTTTCCAAAGGCAAGTGGTGGAACTTCGCTATTTATCATGTGCGTCTTTTCTGCTATTTCCTATTATTTTTGGAGTGGAAATATTGGACATAAAATTCTAAAATTAAAAGTAATAAAAGCAGATACCGAAGCAGATTGTAAAAATCCTGTGATAGGTTTTTTTCGTGAACCAATAAAACTGATTTGTTGCTGGTTAATTATTCCAAATATTTGGTTGTTTTTTGATGAGAAAAAACAAAACTTATACGACAAAATATTTAACACTATCGTTATTGAAAAAGTAAAAGGCAATCAACCAAACTAATGGCAAAAATAGGAATTATACAAGTTAAATATGCTAGCGATACAGTTGCTGATAAATGTCCGATTTGCAATAAATTAAGTGAGTTGGAAATTGCATTGTATCAAGGTGCGTTTGTCATCGGATTTCCACTTTTTCCTACATCTAAAAAAAGTGAAATTACTTGCACTACATGTAAGAATAGTATTCCATTTCGCAATGCGCCAAATTTCGCCATTGATAAATATGACACGATGGTTACTACAAAAAAACCATCGATTTGGATTTATACTTTTTCTTATTTTATCGTAGTTATGATGATTTGGGTTTCTATTCAAACAAGTGTAGATAATGGTAAATTCAAAAAATATATTGACGACCCGAAAATTGGTGATGTCTATGAAACTAAAACAAAAAAACCGAGTTTGCTTGGCGACAAAAGCTACTATTCATTTATGAAAATTGTATCTGTAAATAATAGCAGGATAGGATTTAAACTATGCTTATTTGAAGCAACTGCTGGTAAAATAAGTGAAATAAAGAATAAACCAGAAGACGAAAAATGGTCGGATGAAGTAGTATATTATACTAAAGAAGAATTAAAACAAAATGTTGCATCGATGAGTAATTTAGACCAAAAATTTGTGATTGATGATATTGAACGATAAATTATTCTCAGATTTTTTGCAACATATATTGGTAAAATTAAAAAGATGTATATCTTTACAAGAGTTACATTTTCAATTTAAAATTTCATTTCAAACACTTTCAAAAATTTAAATTATGCGTAAAACCATTGTACTTTCTATTTTTATTTTTGTAGCAACTGTCTTTTGCAGTAAAGCACAAACACTAACCACTAAATCATTTTTTAAAACAAATGATAACAGCACTTCTTTTGATTTTAAGACTGCAAGTGCTAGCATTTTAACCAAAGAAAATGCATTGATGAATAGTTATAATTATGGTTCAGGCACTAAGAGCAAAGCTTATCTTGAACAAAAAGTAAAAAAATATCATAAAATGAAAATTGCCGGTATCGTGTTAGCATCATTAGGTGGTGCTGCTTTGGCTGGAACTATAGCTGGCAGTATTGTATTAGGACGACGCGTAAATTTAAATGAAGACGATGGAACAAGCTTTCTTAGAACTTATGGCATGGCTGTTGGTGGCACATTTCTAACGGCTGCTTTGCTTGGTCCAGGAATTCCATTAGCAATCATTGGAAGCAAAAAAGAAAAAAGATACAAAGCGCAATTAGCGCAAAAATAATTGAGTTTATCATAAAATAAAAAAGTGCGAAATTGATTTTTCGCACTTTTTTATTTTAAATGATTTTGGAATTAATTTTATCTTTTTTTTGTATAATTTTATTATAAACTATAAACTATGAAAACTACAATAACAATAACAATTGTTTGTCTTATCTTATTTAGTACGAACTATAGTAATGCACAAATTACTACAAACGCATTGCGAAGCAATGAACAAAATAAGTTTGATTTCACGAAAGCGAATACTGCATATCTTACTGCAAGCAACTATGTTTATAATTTAAACTCAAGTGCTTACAGCAGTGCAAAGTATAGCTCTTCAAGCAATTTTGTTGAGTCAGTATTATTGGAAATATTTGGTATTTACCTTGGGTTTGGATTACTTGGTGCTACTTCACTATCTACAATAATATCTGCTGCAGTAATTTCACAAAAACAACATGTTAAAAATAAAAATGCAAAAATTATTGGATTATCAGTAACTGGTGCTGTTACAGGTGCTGTACTTATTGCAGTTCCAACAGCACTTACTTTGAGAGACAAAAAAGAAAAAGAAAAAAAAAGCATTAAGATTAAAACAGCAACAAAACAAATTCTAATTTGGCTTTATTGTTCGAACCAATAAATTATACAAATCATCCATTTCAAATGGTTTTGGCAAATACGTATCAAAACCAAATTCAATAAATTCATCATCGCCATTCGTAATTAAACTGGCTGTGCTGGCAACCACAATTAAATTTTTTGTTTTCTTGTTTTTCCTAATTTCAGATAATGCTTCAAAGCCATTCATTTCAGGTATATCTAAATCCATGATCACTAAATCAATTTTATTTTTATTGCAACAGTCCACTGCAATCAAACCATTTTCAGCTTCTAAAATATTCAGATTCTTATTGTAAAATAATAAGGTTTGTTTCAGAATAAAACGATTGTCTTCCAAATCATCTACAATTAAAATTGTTTTGTTAGCTAAGAAAGAAGTATCTTTTTTTACAACGTTTTCGTCCACATTTTTTTGCATTGCAGCTTTTTCAAAAGGCAACTGAATAACAAAAGTGGTGCCTTCATTTATTTTGCTTTTTATGACAATGGTTCCATCCAACATTTCTACTAATTTTTTTGAAATTGCCAAACCCAAACCAGTGCCTTTGTATTTTTTCTGCACTTTAGTTCGCACTTGTTCATACTGATCAAAAATAGTAGCGAGTTTATCTTTTGGAATTCCAATACCTGTATCGCGCACAATAATTTCGAGTTTGTTTTTTGATTTTAATTTCGCTTCAAAATGAATGCTGCCTTTTGCAGTAAATTTGGTGGAATTGCTAATTAAATTGGTAATAATTTGCGTCAATCGCAATGGATCTGAATGAATTAAAAAGTTGATTTTCTCATCAATTTTATACGTTAAAGCCAGGTGTTTGTCTTTTGCTGGCTGTTCCATGGTAGTGAAAATATTATCAAACACTTCGTGTAAATCCGTAGGTTCCATTTCAATTTCCAACCTTCCAGCTTCAATCTTCGAGATGTCTAAAATGTCATTAATAATACCTAATAAATTTTCTCCTGAACGTTTTAATGTTTGCAAATATTTTTCGTGTTCTTTTTTAGGTGCATCATTTAACATCAATGAAGTAGTACCTAAAATAATATTCATTGGCGTACGAATTTCATGGCTAATGGTAGCAATAAACAAACTCTTTGCACTCGCAGATTCTTCTGCAATAATGCGTTCGCGTTTGGCATCAGCCAAGCCAATTTTTGCTTGTAAAATATTATTTGCATCAGAAAATCCTCTTTCTAATAATTCAATTTTTCGCTCATAAAATTTAACGCTGTATAGGTATGCTTTCTCAAAATCTTTTTTTGCATAATAGAGTTTGTATAAATATTCTAAAATAACAGCACGTGTTGTTTCAAAACCTTCTTCTTGTGATTGTTTTTCAGCTGATTTTAATAATTCTTCAGCTTTTTCATAGTTGCCAATGTCAAACTGCATAATTCCATAACTCTTCGTAATGTCTAAATGAAATGCATTATTATTCAATCTAGAATATTCCATTCCTTCAATAAATAATGCTTCAGCTTGTTCAAATTTTTTCATCTTTCTACACAAGATGGCAAAGCTAACTTTAGCACGTAATCTAATTAATGGTGTATTAATTCGTTTCTCTTTTTCCAGGGCACTTAATAAATATCTTTCAGCGTTTACAAAATCATCTTGCCAGTTGTAAGCATTACCTAACAATAATTCAAACTCTACAATTTGAGTCATGTTGCCAGTTCTGGTTGATAGTGAAAGTCCTTCCTGAAATAAATCTATTGCTTTTTTAAATTGCCAAATACCTAATTGTAATCCACCAATTTTTCTGTAAGAAGCTAGTAATAAATCCACTTTATTATTCTCAGAATATATAGTATTTGCTTTTTGTAAGTATTCAAATGATTGTTGATATTCTTTTAATTCGTAATAAATATCACCAACGTCTTCGTATAATTTTGCGCATTCTAAGCAATCAACTTCATCTTGTTTTAGTTTAATAATTTCCAGATACGATTCAATTGCTTTTACATATTCTTTATTCGATTTTAAAATCGCAGCTTTTTCATACATCAATTCAAATTGAGAAATCTGCAAATTTGATACATTATTTTTAGTGTTTACGGTCATTTCCTGTTAGCAAGATTAATAGTAAAAGTTATTAAAATTAAACATAATTTGTCTAAATTTAGTGCACGCAACAAATTATGATTAGCTCAGTTATTATAGAAGATGAGCCAATCTTTCAGGAAATACTAAAAAAAGCTATTATTCAAACTGGTTTGGATATTAGAATTGATGGTGTTTGTAATTCTAAAAGAGAGGCAAAAAAAGTTTTACCAACGGTGAAGCCGCAACTTATTTTTTTAGATGTAGAGTTAGCCGATGGCAAAGGTGTTGATCTGCTCAATGAATTAGACAATACTGACTTTGAAATCATTTTTACTACATCACATGATAAGTATGCGATTAGTGCCATTAAAAATAATGCAGCAGATTATTTGCTAAAACCTATCAAAGAAAAAGAATTAAAAAAAGCAATTGAGAAAGTAGCAAAACGTTTGGAAGAAAAAGAAGCGTTGAAGCAAGCATCGCAAGTGCAAGGTTATTTAGATAAAATAAAATCGGAAAACCAACAAGATTCGAAGTTGATGGTTCCGACAAAAGATGGCGTTATCTTTTTAAAAGTAAATGAAATTATTCGGTTACAATCCGAAAGTAATTACACGCTGTTTTATTTGACAGATAATAAAAAAGTATTGGTTTCCAAAACGCTCAAAAATTATGAAGATAAACTGTTGCCGTATAATTTTTTGCGCATCCATCAATCGCATTTAATTAATTTAGCGCACATGAAAGAAATTGACCATGCTGATAATTTCTGCTTAATGACAGATGGAAGTAAAGTGGAAATTTCTAAACGCAAGAAAAAAGAATTCTTAGATTCTTTAGAAAAAAGCAAAGCAACCATTGCGTAAATTATTCTACTATTTTATTTAATTCATTTTTGTATTCAGTTGCTGAATAATTTAGAAAATCCTGATGTGCTGCACCTTTAAAGATGTGAAAATATTTCTTTGTTGATGAACAATTGTCATACAATTTTTTACTTTCTGCAATTGGATTTTGCCATTCATTATCGCCATACAAATACAACACTGGACAATTTATTTTAGCCATATAATTTTCTGGATATAATTCTTGCGATGAAATTCCTAAGCGCATTTCTGCAAATTTTTTCACAGGAAACATCAACCAAACTGGCAAATGCATTCGTTGCATTCTATGTTCAAATGCATGGTCAATATTATCGTAACAAGATTCTAAAATAACAAAACTATAATTAGAAAAATCTTTGAAACTATATGCAATTGTTGCTGCACCGAGCGAATGACCTTGTGCTGCAATTTTTGTATAATGTAATTTTTGCAAGGTATCAATGCAAGCCAATAAATCAAAACGTTCTTTATAGCCAATGGTTACAAAATCTGCTTTGCTATTGCCTGTGCCACGCAAATCTGGCAACACCACAGAATAATTTTTATCTAAATAAACTTTTGCTTTTTTAATCATACTTAATCTGTTGCCACCTTTTCCTGCTAATAAAATAACCACTTTTGATGTGTCTTTTTTTATAAACCATGCAGCAATTTGCTGCTTATCTTTTGTGATTAAATTCCAATCTTGTACTTTTTCATTTGGAAAATAATTTTGATAAACTACTGGTTCGTTATACGATTGAATTAATAATCTTGACAGCAACCAACATCCAACTATATAAATTGGAATGATAATTAATAAAAATCGAAAGCTATATTTTGTAAAATTTCTCATTCAATAAAAATAAAAAATAACCTGTTTTGTAATTGTTGTTTAATGTTAATGAAAGCAGCCGTGTCGCCTTAGGCGACACGGCTGCTTTATAAAAATATCATTGTTTATTTATTTGATGATAGACATACTTTTATTAGAAAGTATTTTGCCATCTACGTCTAATAATAATAAATAAGAACCTTTTGAAACATCACTTAAGTTGGTTAAAGTGTAAGTGTTTTCACCTTCGTTCATAAATCCTAAATCCTGTTCAATAATAGTTTGACCCATTAAATCTATTAAACGAATTTTTGCATTTCCAGCAGTTGATAAATTAAATTTAATTTCTGCATTATTGCTTGTTGGATTTGGATAAACTGACAAAGCAACATCTTTCGTAACAGTAATATTCTTTTTAGAAACTATTGGTTCGTTTGGAATTTGTTTGGTATCAGAAGAATAAACAATACCTGTATTATCTGCTGCAGAACCACTTTCTCTTGTTGTTTTACTGCTGGTGAAATTCACCGTATAATCTTCTGTTTCGCCGTAGCTAAATGTTCCGCAAGATGTAGTTGCAGAAGCATCAGTCATTACTACACGCATACGCGTTGAACCAACCGTAACTGTTGATGTTACGCTGAATACCGCATAGTAAGTGCCTGCGCCAGTTGCAGAGCCGGAAACAACTGTTTCGCCAGCATCTGTGATCACGCCATTTTTATTAAAGTCAATATAGATTTTTTGAGGTGAAGATAAAATTGTGTGGTATTTTGGAAAAGTGATGTGGTGTTCTGAGAAAGTTATTTGGTCTTTCAGGAAAGTGGTGTGACGTTTTTGGAAAATTGCGCGGCGATTTGGAAAAGTGGTGCGGTTTTCATGAAAAGTGGTGCGACGATTTAGGAAAGTTGCGTAGCCATTTGGGAAAATTGTGTGATCATTTGGAAAAGTGGTGCGATGATTTGTAAACCTGTTTTGGTCTTCCCGGAAAGTTGTGTTGTCTTTTTGGAAAGTTGTGTGGTCTTTTGGGAAGTTGTTTTGGTGATTTGGGAAACGTTTCTGCGCTTCAGGAAATAGTTTCTACGCTTTAGGAAACCGTTTCTACGCTTCAGGGAAAGCGTTCTGGTCTTCAGGGAACCTGTTTCGGCGATTTGGAATTGCGATTTGGTTTTCAGGGAAGTTGTTTTGGAGATTTGGGAAAGCGTTCTGGAGATTTGGGAACCTGTTTTGGCGATTTGGGAAACGTTTCTGCGCTTCAGGGAAAGTTGTGTGGCGATTTGGGAAAGTTGTGTTGCCTTTTGGAAAGCGTTTCTGCGCTTCAGGAAAAGGTATCTGCGTTCAAGGGAAAATTTTAAACGGTTTTTGGTTTTTTTTTGGCAGGTGATGTGACTTTTGGATGAGTTTGGTGGTTGGTGGTTTTGGGTTGGTGGATTTTTGTTTGAACCTTGATTTACATGATTAATTGATTGCATGATTTGGTTTTAGTATTTATAAAGTTACAAACTTTAGGACGATGCGGCGAAGTCGGAGACGTTCGCCGAACTGATGAGAAGACTTCGCTGAGATTGGTAACAGATATATGCCGAGTGTTATCTGTGCCGTTGTCCGGTTGTGAATAATGCGAATAAGTAATGGAAATGTGCCGTCATGTTTTGGACGGCGTTTGTCTAGGAGTAATAGTGTACTCGTTGTCATTGTCTAATAAATTTAAAGGTGAGAAATGGAGTAAATAATCCGCTAGGAATTCTATCCATATAGTCTAGAACATAAAAGCCCTAAATGCAATCTTCTTGAAATAAAGCCATGCAGGCGCATGCTTGGCAATACTCAAAATAAGTAAGTGATTAAATTAATCAATGAAATAGCAGTCTACGGAATAAAGTAGTTAAGCTAAAATATGTGCTTACATTAATAATGGAAAACCATTAAAATCCAAAATGGAAAAAGGAAATTATTAAAATAAGGAAACAGACTAATCTATATAAACCATTTCTAATGATTTATCATTAAATGAAAGAATTAATATCAACCACCAATCATCTTCATGAAATAATTTATTAATAAAGGGATGGAAGACGGCATACCTCCAATTGTGATTGCAGTAAGACAATGCATAAACGTTATTTTTCCATGATGTACCTTGCTCAACATTTTCATCACTGGTGAGAGAAGTATCAATGCTATGCATAATATTGCCAGAACTATTTTATAATTAATCATGAGAAAATTAATTCCCTCTCTTGGATCATTAATGTTATTTACAAAACATCCGAGAAAAAGACCCAATGCAAATGATAAATAAATATAGAAAGTCCACATCAATTTTGTTGTTGATTTTCCACCTGCTGGAATATCATGTAAATTCTCTACTTCATCTGAATCTGGTACAAAACCAAAATCAGCCAAATTTAAAAAACTCATAGTCTATATCTTTATTGTTTACAAGTATCATAACTTCACCTTTTTCGACAAGTCGGTTCATAACTAATCTAAATTCACCTATCGAATATTTATCAATATTGTCAATAATATTCAATATCTCATCCAAATATACAACATTGGTTGGCGCTATAACTACATCGAAAAAATTTTTTTCTATCATAATTTCTCCAGCTGTCAAAATATTCTTTTTGAACAAGATTGAATAGAAAGATCGTGTTTTAAAAAGATCTGCTGTATTGCAACTAAGCAAAACACATACTCTGTAGTTATTACGACTTGCCCTATAATCCATACCGTTTAGTTCAGTCAAAGCAATCTTCTCTGATCCTAAATAAATATTATTACCGTCACAATGAGCTGTCATAATCATGGTATTATTAGTTCCAGATTGCAATTCTGTTACGAGCTCTTTTTTAGAAGTAATTTGATAAGACGTTTTGTTAGCAAGTTTCTTATTAGCAATTTTATTAAATTCTTCAAAGAATGGTAATTTGAAGTGGCTATATTCTTGCATTTCACATTCTTCGAGAGTTTTAGGAAATCCATTAAAGAAAACACACTTTTCTTTCTCAAGTTTCATTTCAGATATAGAATTGAATGTTTCTAATTGGTCATGTAAACTCTTTTTCAAATCAGTCCTTCTGTTTATTTGCACAATGTTATATTTTTGAGTTGCATTACTTATTTTATCTTGCATACCAAAAAGATCATCACCGTAAATCATTATTTTATTCTTCAATCCTTTGTTTTGATAATAAAAAAAAGTCTCTAATTCTTTGGCGTCAACATAAGAATAATGACCGATTAATTTACCATTTAATGTAGAGAAATACCCTATCATCTTATTTTTATTAATGGAACAAAATGTGACAAGACTGAAATCTTTAAGTTTCTCCGGTCGCATGGAACTAACATTCAATTTATCTATAAGTGCCTTGTTAAACTTGTCAAACTGATTAAACTCTGATTTGGTTAAATTTAATTCTGGAGAAATTGAAATTGAATTTGTATAGTAAAAATCTTTAACTTTAAATATGGTTCCGTTAGAATTAAAAATATTGGCTAAATGCTTTACAGGATCGGCAAAGAATGGATAGACATTGTCTAACTTTAGTTTATTTTCGTACATACTATACTGTATTGCCTCCTTTTTATTCAAAGTATTATAAACAAATTTGTAAAGCGATAATTTTGATTGATACTCCTGTGCTAAACTTTCTGAAGAAAATTTAGCATACAGATTAAAATCTGGTGCTGAATAGATACTAGGATTATTTCTAGAATAAAAATAATTATCTATGTCACCTTTACTTGGCCCAATAGTTATTTCATATGGATAATTTACTTGTCTATCTTTTAAAAATTGAAACATCGCTGCTTCTGTTGCATTATCATATATTCCATTTGTTGGAATTTTATATCCATTTTTTTTTAATTCTAGTTGTAACGAAACTAAATTTGATTTATAAGGCTTAAAAGTTTGTGAATTTAATGAGGATCTTTTAATTGAATAATCAGACTTATCTTTCTTAATTGCCTCTTTTATTCTTATTTGCTGAATTCTCTCAATATTCTTTTCATATTCTCTATTCTGTTCCATCAATTCTTGAAAGTATTTCGCATCTTTTGCCGCTGTAGAACTAGCAATAGATGAAACGTCTGATGGTAATGGTTTAAAAATCCCAGGATGATAATTTTTTTCAGACTTAGAAAGGCCTTTTAGTATCATTGACTCTAAAGCTTCACGCTCAGCAGCTCTAGCTGCAACACTGGCTGCCTCTTCTGCTGCAATTTTAGCTGCAATTTCACCGACAAACCCTCCCAATTGAGCATAAATTGATTTTGAAAAAATAATCAAAAAATATAAAATGATTGACTTCCCCACTAATATTTGATTTAATTCGTTGATTAAAATGAAAATTACGCATTAAAATAAAATTACATTTAAAAATATCGTTAATTTTTTATGTAATTTATCAATATTCTAAGATATCGAGTGTAGGATTGACTATTCTCAGCATTTTGCTATACTTAGTTCGTGCTTGTGGGAACAATAGTTCCCGATTGGCTATATGAAGCCGAAGCAAGCACTACAAAGAACCCACCTTTTCAGGTGGATTTTTTGTTAATCAAACTTGGGGTTTCCTTTCATGAATGACGTAAGGAATTCGTCGCGTTTGCCTGTACTCCATCCTGGTATAACACTCCAAAAATGAGGTATTCCATTTTCGCCATTCTTCTTCACAACAACCTTAATTTTCTGGTCATCAAAGATTGCAATAAAGCACTAATACGTTTCATGCGGTTTCTTATATGTCCTTAATTCAAATTCCTGCAATGTAGTAGTAAGTCCTATTAACTTAACTGCAAGATCAAGTGCTTTAAAACGCACACTTTGAACTTCTGATTGACGGATTTTTGACCTGAACTGTGATTTATGGGATTGGTGTGATGGTGTGATTTGGATTAACAAGTTACAAACTTGTTTTATTTATCCTCACAAGTTACGCTTCGCTAAACTTGAGAGAGCTGATGATTTAATTATGATTATGACTTAAAATTAATATGTCGTCATTTATTCTCTTAATAGGAATTAACAAGATATTTTTAAGTATATCTAAATGACAGTCTTTTAACTTTTTAGCGTTTCCACAAAAGCACATATCATTTCTTCCTAATTTCTTTATAGTTGCAAGGTTTTTCAATAAATGAACAATATCATCTATCGAAGTTAACAGTGTTTCTTCTTTATAAAATTGAATAATTCCTTCCTTACCGTGTAAGTATTCCCCATTTGCCCACTTCTTGTTTTGTTCAAAATATAATTGATTAGCAAGATACGGAATAATATAATTTTTAATAAACTTAGATATAGATACTCCTTTTCTTGCTTCAATTATTGATTTTTGTAATACCGTTAAACAACAACTACCATCAGTATTAATATGTCGATCTGTTTCATTAGGTATTTTTTTGCTTGTTTCAAAAACAACAGGAAAGGTAAAAGGATAGTTCTTATTTATTTCAAAAAAGATTTCAAAACTATCCCAATATTCTCCTTTATTATCAAAAATATCTATCTCACCAGAACAAGAATAATAAATGCTTTTAATCGATCCTGCGTTAAACTTAAGTTTAGGATAAATATTACATACTTCTCTTATGTCCTTTTCTATTATACTTAGCATTGCCAAGGCTTATTTGTACTTGCTAATTCTTGTAATGAACTCGAATCTTTACCAATAAGGTATGATTTTTCTTGATTTTGTGGCTTAATTTTCATTTTACCATAAGCATCCGTAGCTATATATTTTAATGATTTTAAGTAATTAAGCCAATTGAATTTATATTGTGTGTAATTAAATCCTTTTTCCTGGATTTGATAGATGTATCGTTTATCAGGAATAATTTCTAACAACGATGAATCTATTTTGGATACGTTTACAACGTTCTGACCGATTATTATTTCATTACTACCTGCACATTTTTGCATTTTTGATGCTAAACTTGTATGTAAACTAATAGTAGTTATTTCACTTGAATCATTGACGCCAGCCATTGCCCATAATACATCCTTATCATATCCAAAATCAATTCCCACTTTTGCTTTTATACGTTCTATGCCGTTTTGTTCAAACAATCCTTTTAAGTCATTTTCAACAAAGTAAGTAAAGAAGCTTAAAGCTGTTAGGCAGTGTATATTTGCTAATGATTGTTCGATTCCTTTTCCACCGAAATAAACAAATAAGCCATCGCCTTCTAATCTTTGAATAAATCCGCCAAATAGGGTACAAACACTAATTGCAGCTAGCTGTATTGTGTTTGTAATAATAAAAACAGTTTCATTATCATAATTTTTAAACAAATTAGATGAGCCTTTAACATCAATAAAAACAGATATTATATAGTGATTTTCTGAATTATTAGTATGCTTTAAGTGTTTAAAGTGTGGATGATGTCCAATTTGTTGCTCTGTGAAAGGTGTCGCACCCATTTCAGATGCAATTTTAATGAGGTCTTGAGAGATTATTAAAGCTGATTTTTGAAGATCAAAGTCTTTTAGTGAAAAAAGCTTTTGACGCCCATTAAAATTTTCAAATTGCTCGTTTACATAAGCTTTTTTTAATGAATTGTTGTTTTGTAATGCATTTGCTATTACATTTTGGAAATTAATAAATGGATCCATAAGATTAATGATTTTTTATTGTGAATAATATTATCCAGATTAATAATGCAGCAAACTGTATTGTTAACAACCAACTGACTTTACTTAGGTTTCTATATTTGTTAGTTAGACCAGTGGCAACACAATGAACTTGGTTTACTATATCATTCTTAAGTGTTTCATCTGTAGAATTTTCAATATTTTCTAAATATTTGTCGTGTGATATTTTTGATACATTATTAAAGAATATTATTGAATTATTAGATGAACCACTTGATAGATGTGGTTTGATGGCGAACAATGTGATAATTATAGAAATGATACTTAGAAATGCAATAATTAGTACTATCGCACATAAGACAAAATTCATCTTACACAAGCTAATGTTTGTAAGTAGGGTAACAATACCACCTAACATGAGTGTGTTTAGTCCGATGTACAAATTACTTTTTGATTGAATACTTTCTATGTAATGGTCATATCTATTTAAGATAAACTTTAAATGTTCTGTTTTTTGTTGTATGTCCATAATATGATTTTAAATTGTTAAGTCTTCAATTGGAGCAATTGGAGCATCACGTTTAACAGCAGAGATTCCTATTTCTCTTGCAAATTGAGTTGTGTAGTTTTCACTCCTCCCTATTATTTCTCTGTTATTTGACTTTAAATTAAATGTGTAATTATAAAAACCGTCTTTTCGTTCATAATTACTGTCATATGTAGCATGTACCTTAACAGATGCAATACCATTTTGACACATTTGTTTGCTTGTATAGCTTTCACTGGCTAAAATCGGCTCACCATTTGCGGCTTTTAATCTGAAATAATACTGAAAATTCACAGTACTTTTAAAAATTTGAAATTTTGGATTTGTCATTTTTTACTGATTTTTGAGTTGATAAATAATTATTTATTGAAACATTTTCTTGCTTCTATTAATTATGCTGAAAAAAAACCATAATTTTCCATCGTAATGGAAAAATTAAAAACTTTTTCAGCATTATAATAATGAGTGAAGAAAACAACATATTTGCTACTATAGAAGAAAAGAGAAATGCTATTGAGCAAATATTGTCTATGGGTTTATATGATAAACTAATAAAATACTCAATATATAGAATGAAAGCTGTTTTTAATATTCAATACAACCTTGATAAAGGATTCAGAGGGTTAATGATTGAAGATATTATAAATGATGTATTAACTTCTTTTTTTAAATCTGATGGACGTAATTGGAATAAAAGTAAGTTCCCATTATTTATTAAGCAGTTATATAGTTCATTAGATAGTCAAATTTGCAATACTATATCAAAAGAATTAAGAAAAACAATTATTACTGATACTTATTCTGATGAAGATTCACCAATAGATAATGATGATAATGACTATCAAGAATTAATAAGCATAGTAACAGAAATTTTAACAGATTTAAATGCTACTGATGAAGAAATATTATTATTTGAACCTTATGTGGTTAATGGAATGAAAAGAGAAGATATAGCAAAGTTATTTGGTATATCAGTAATAGATGTAACAAATCTTAAGAAAAAACTTGATAGAAAGTTGCCAATTTTAAAAGAAAAAATTAAATTAAGATATGCATAAGAATGTCTTTAATAAGATTGATGAGGTAATCTTGTCATCAGATATTGAATCTGATGATTCTATCTTTAATGCTTTTATTAGAGAAGAAAATTTTGATGAGTTAAAAATTAATAACCTTTCAGAAAAAAACTACAAAAAAATATTATTCTTATTAAAAGCTACAATTAATGAGGAAAAAGACACAAGATTACTTGACAAAGCATCAAATTTATTTAAAGAAGCTTTGAATAAAAATTTAGATAAACCAATTAGTTTCTTAAAAGATTTATTAGCAACCAATAAATTTTCTGTCCAATACAGAAACTTAGATAAATTAAGTATTGAAAATATAAGAGATATCATTAAAGACCAAAACTTAATTGAACTTATAGAGAAATTAGAAGAGGATGAAAAATCATAGAGGTTCAGAAAGAGCAAAGTTATTATTAAAGGAAATTGGGTTTGATGATATTACAGATTTGCCAATGAAGATAATTGTTGCGGGTCTTGGAGCTACCTTAATAGAAGAACCAATAAATGATTCTGATGGAAAAATTGTTAGAGGTAAAACTAAAACTCTCATAAAAGTAAATTCACTAATCCCATATGAAGGTAGAAAGAGATTTACAATAGCACATGAAATTGGTCATTTGTTGATGCACGATAAATTAGATGTGCATGATGACAATGCTAATACTCTGAATTGGTTTAATAATACAGAAAAACAACTGCAAAAAGGTTATCAAGAATGGGAAGCAAATGATTTTGCTTCTGAGTTATTAATGCCGAAAGATTTGTTTATGAAAGAAGTTAAGGGAAAAAGATTTTCACCAATGCTTCTTAAACAAATTGCACAGAGATTCAACACAACAATTACAGCGACTGTATTTAGATATTTACAGTTGGATCTCTCGCCATTATTTATATCCTTCATAAGTAATGGAGTTGTAAAGTACTGGAGAATATCCTCAGATTTTTGGGTTAAAGTAAAAGATATAAATAAATTAGCACCTCCCTCTGATTCTGTTGCATCAGAATATATTGAAGCAAATTATGAATTTATATATAAAGGCGATAATATAACTCAAATAATTGGTAAGTCAACTTGGTTTGAATTAAAGGAAGGAGAAAATGATTCAGATTATTATGAATATTGCATTCCAACAAAACAATATAAATCTTTGGTAAGCATTGTTTGGAAAGATTAGTTTTATTACATAATATTAAATGATTTTGTATTATCACATTTCTAGGTATCTTTCATACTCTCGCCTTTGTTTGTCTTCCTGAACTACAAACCATTTGCAAATTGTATTGCAATTTAATAGTCTGTGATGGTTATAAACACAAACAATAGCAATCAAAACTATATACACCGCAAGTGTTAATGCGTAAACTGTTGTTTTCAGTTAGTATTCGTTAATACTATTACCCACCCCTAGCCCCTCCAAAGGAGGGGAAAACGGGCAGTGGTTTTTGTGGTTTGCAGGATGGTTATTCTACATTATTCAAAAGATGTTTCACTGCGTTC
>CALLKF010000006.1 GCA_938008535.1 uncultured Saprospirales bacterium
AAATGAATGTTTTGGTGAATTGCCTTTATTTGATGATGAGCCATATGCAGCAAGTGCTATTGCTGAAATAAATTCTGTAGTTATTCAGTTGCCGAAATCTACATTTTTAATACTTCTTAAAGAAAAACCAGAATTACTTCTCGAGTTTACCAAGCTTTTAGCACAAAGAGTAAGGTATAAATTTTTTATTTTAAAAGAACTTGCATGTCATAATCCTGAACAGCAAATTATTGAACTTCTAAAATATTTCAGAAATAAATCAACTCAACTTTCTATACTTCCATATAAAGTAACCTTTACTCGTCAGCAATTAGCAGATATGACAGGATTGCGTGTTGAAACAGTCATCAGAACAATAAAAAAACTATGCGAAAATGGTAAATTAAATATTGATAGAGGAAAAGTGTATCTCTCAAATACTGATTCAAATCATAAAAATTTAGCTGTATAAGAATTTAATTTGTACTTTTTAATTTTAAAGTTTCAAATGGAATTTACCTTAAGGCGTTTTCTGAAAATATCTTTGTTTAATTTATTAATTGTTGCTTCCATAGGTTTAGTACTTCGGTATAAGATTTTATATTCGCTTGTGTTTGTGGATCAGAAACATTTATTACATGGTCATTCACATTTTGCTTTTGCAG
Source organism: uncultured Saprospirales bacterium (assembly GCA_938008535.1). Lineage (GTDB taxonomy): Bacteria > Bacteroidota > Bacteroidia > Chitinophagales > JADIYW01 > JADJSS01. The sequence continues at coordinate 645 of CALLKF010000006.1, forward strand.
GTTGGATTACACATACAATAATGGTATTGATAGTTGCATTTCTTTCAAAGCAAACTAAAAGAGATGAATTTATTAAGTATAAATATGTAATCGTAATAAATTTAATTTCTGCGTATGGTATGTTGTTCTCATTTCCAGTTCAAGGATATGGTTTGGTTTCCATTTCATTTTCAACCTTATCTGTTTTTACGTTTTATTTTTTTACGGTTAAAATTTGGAAGGACTTTAATTTACTATCAGGTAAGGTAATTACTATATATTGGTTTAAAGCCGCATTGTTATTTGGTGTGATATCATCCTTCGGAACTTTTGGATTGGCATATATGATGGCCAATAAAATTATCCACCAGAATTATTATCTGGCAGCTGTATATTTTTATCTTCATTTTCAATATAATGGTTTTTTCTACTTTAGTTGTATGGGTTTGTTTCACTCATTTCTACCAAATGAAATCAAATCCAGCAAAGAATTTAAATTAGTATTCTGGTTGTTTACATTTGCTGTTGTACCAGCATATTTTTTATCTACACTATGGATGCCACTGCCTAATTGGGTTTATATCGTTGTGGTCCTTTCAAGTTTTTTACAACTAATTGCCTGGATACATTTTTTAAGGGTTTTGTATCAACACAGAAAATTACTATCTCAGCAAATTAACGTTGTAGGAAAATGGTTAATGGCTTTAAGTGCAATGGCTGCAACTGTAAAATTATTTTTACAATTAGGTTCCACGATACCTTCACTTAGTCAATTGGCATTCGGATTTCGACCAATAGTAATAGCATATTTGCATTTAGTACTATTAGGTGTTATAACTTTGTTTTTGTTAGCAACTATTTTTTCAAAAGAGAACCTTCCATTAAAAAAAGCAACATTATTTGGTCTGTCTGTTTTTGTAACAGGTATTTTCTTTAATGAATTTGTACTGATGTTGCAAGGTGTTGCTTCATTTAGTTATAACAGCATTCCTTTTGCAAATGAATTTTTATTAATAATTGCTTGCTCAATGTTTTTAGGCATATTAATAATGGTAGTTTCTCAACTAAAAAGACTATAAAAAATGGCTCGTATTACACGAGCCATTTCTATTTTTTAATTTAAGTAATTGCTATACAGTTGTATCTTCTGTTTCAGCTTCTGGTGCATTTTTCTTTACACTTTCAATGCCATTTTCTCTGCCAGCTTCGCTTTCATATAATTCGCTCGTGCCAATTACTTGTCCGTTTCCAGCTTTTAAATTGAAATATGGTTTTTCGTTGGTTGAAACTTTTCTATCGTATCTGCCATCATCTGATGCATTTGATTTTACAGAATTAATTCCATTTAAGCATGCTGGTTTTGTTGTATATGCTTCACTGCGTAAAATTTCTTGTCCGTTACCTGCAAGTAAACGAAATACAAACTGACCATCTTTTTGAGTTTTAATTACAAATTTTCCCATTTTTTTTAATTTTTATTTGAATTAAAGATAGCAGAAATTTTTATTTGGTTGCATATGTTTATTCAATTTTTACGATTAATCAACACTGTTTTTATCTACATCTTTTATATTGCCAAAACCAATCACATCTTCTGCAGTATCTTCATCGTTGATTTCTGATGTTCGTTTAATTATTTTATTGCCGTATTTATTTTTGATGTTGTAAACGGTTTTTCTCAGTTTATTATTTTTAATGTTTGAGTTGTCAAAAATATCAAATTGAATGGCTTCTGTTTCATCGATAAAATTACCAACAACCACGCCAATACTCACGCAATTTTGATTTATGATTGGTTCTGTTAAATTATTTTTTACTTGGAATATTTTTTGTCGCTCTTCTAAAATATGAAATAATTCCATGCCATCTTGTAATGGTTGGTTGGTTGAGAAACGGTCGTCATAGCTGGTGCCATCTTCATATCTGGTGAAAAATGAAACATGTTTGCAAAACAATTGTTTGCTCATCAAACGCTTTTCTAAGGTTAAACACAACATGCTAAAAATATCGCGTAGAGATTGAATATTTTTTCGTTGCTCTTTAGAAACATGTCGCATTGCAGACATGTTTTTATATTCTTCTGTTGAACGCATATCAACTTCCTGGAAATGTAATCGATAATACCAATGCAAACCAATAATGCTTTTGCAAGCAGCTTTTAGTTTTTCTGGTGTTGAATATCGCAAATCCAAAGGTGTGTAAATTCCTGCATTATTTAATCGATTTTTCATTCCTGTTGATATTCCTGGAAAATCTGTTAGCTCTAGTTTTTTTAAAACTGAATCTATGTTTTCAGGATTAATAACAGTCAAACCATCAGGTTTTTCTATATCTGACGCGAGTTTGGCTAAAAATGCATTTGGCGCAATACCAATAGAACATTTCAAATAATCGCCAACTTCATTCAAAATATCGTACTTGATTTTTTTTGCAACTTCAACCATATCTGGATAGATATTTTTATAGCTTGATAAATCAACAACTGCTTCATCAATACTACGTGGAATTACATCATCTGAGTACCGTTTTAAAATATTCATGATGCGCAAATGATAAGTTCTGTATTTATCAGGATTGGTTTCTAATGGCACTAAATCTGGACAAATTTTCATGGCTTCATTTAATCTCAAACCTAATTTTATACCACGTTTTTTTGCTTCAATAGAAGGTGCAATTACACAACCATATTTTCCAGTATAAACACAAACAGCAATTGGCCTGCCACGCAACCAATAATTGGTTTGCTGTTCGCAACTGGCAAAAAAACTGTTCATATCAATAAATAATATGCGCGCTTCTGTTTTTGTATTTAATGTGTTTTGATTCACGATGTTAAGTTATAAGTTATGCGTTATATGTTATACGATATTTGGAAAATATTTTTATGAACACCAATAACTTTTTACAAATAACTTATAACTTTACTACATGAACTTTCCACAAAAAATAGTAATTGGCGCAGATCATGCTGGCTTTGAATACAAAGAAGCGATTAAAATATATCTTTCAACAAATAAAATTGATATAATTGATGTTGGAACGCACAGTTTAGAAAGTTGTGATTATCCTGATTATGCACATGCTGCTGCGCACGAAATTGAAAATGGAAATGTGGATTTTGGTATTTTAATTTGTGGCAGTGCTATTGGTGTTTCGGTGACGGCAAATAAACACCAACAAATTAGAGCTGCGTTGTGCTGGCAAAATGAAATTGCCAAATTATCGCGTCAACATAATAATGCGAATATTATTTGCCTGCCTTCTAGATTTGTTACTATTGATGAAGCAATAGAAATGACGCATTCTTTTTTTACTACAGATTTTGAAGGCGGCCGACATCAGAAAAGAGTAGAGAAAGTTTAGTTTACTCTATATCCAAATTTGATACCTATAATAATATTTAATAATTGCAAAAGCTCTTCGTTGTCAAAACTTATCAACCTAAAATTAATATTATTAACTCTTGATGCATCGTCTGGAATATTCTGAATTAATTTTCTTTTATAAGCTATATATCCAAGTCCTGAATAGAAATCAATTATACCTTTATTCTTTTTACCTGCATATATTAATAAACCATACTTTACTCCAAAACCTAATGTAATAGTTCGCTGTGTTGCAGGAAATAATTGATTATAAGAACAATCAAATCTACAATATTCCAATTCAGTTTTTACTTGATGCATACTTGTTTGCAAATCAAAACCAATGTATTGATTTACCTTACTAATTGTATTTCTTCTTGTCACATCCGATAAGAAATAATATTTATAAGAATTCAACATTCTAAATCCATATCTGTCTAATTCATTGTCATCAAATAAACTTCGGTATGGAATTCCTGTGTAACGGTTTATAAAACCAAATTCTAATTCATATGCGTGTTTTCTGTTAAATCTAACTTCTGTTGATACCGAAACATAGTGAATTGGATGAAACAATCCCATTGGTGAAAGTTTGACTAAAATTTGTGGATAGTGAATTTTAAGCACACTTGAATCTTGCGAAAAAACATGCATATTTAAACAACAAAATATGGATAGAAGCAAACAGATTTTTCTCATTAATTTTTATCTATTTGAGAAAGTTTGATGATGTTATTGACATCTGAATAATCATAAAAATTATAACTGTTTGTTGTAGATACGATCAATAAACCATTATCAGTTATTACATCTACTGCGTTTACACCAACTATATTTTGTATTTGTGATGGATTAGTTGGATTTGTGATGTCAAATACAACAATGCCACTTGCTCCATCACACACAAATAAAATATTTCCATCATAGCCAAGTCCTTGTGGTGCATTCATTGGAAACGAATTTACTGTAAATGGATTATTTGGATTACTAACATTTATTACAAGTAATTGGCTTTGAGATACAAAAGAGTTATTACAACCAACACCTTGTTTTACCGTTGAATACGCAATATTATTTTTTACAACAACTGGGTCGCAACCAACCTGATGTGATTCTTTTGCTTGAACAAGTGGCGATCTCGGATTTGTAATGTCAATAATATAAATTCCATCACTTGCACCAATGTATAATTTGCCGATATAACTAAATATTGTTTCAATATTATAGGCAACTTTTATGCTGTTTATTTTTGTTGGATCATCTTTTTTGGTGATGTCAAAAACAACAATTTCATTATTGCTTAATGAATATAAATAATGGTCAACGATTGCAAATCTTGTGATAGAACCAGATTTTCCTTGTTCGTTTGCTAAACGTGCGTTACTGTCTTTTGAACAAGATGTAAAAAACAATACGACGATTAAAAAAACAGATGAGATTTTTAAATTAAAGTTTATCATTGTTTATTGCATTTAGGATTTGTTAATGATGTATTTTCCCAGCTTATAATTATTCCTTTACTTAAGTCCGCACATTCAAACCAACCAGAAAAGTTTGGCGGAAAAACGTTGTCATTTTTGATTGCATCTTTCACTATTTTCAATACACGAATATGCAGCATATCTCGAATATCTATTGAAATTAAATCTTTTCCATTATCTGCAAATAAGGTGCTATCAGAAATAGAGAAATTTTTATTTCCATAAATTTTTATAAATGTAATTTTGGTTGATAGCGATGGATTTGATTTATCAATAACATGAATGCCTTTTCCAACTTCATTTACAAATAAATAATTTTGCCAAAGATAAATAGTTCCTGAATTTACAATTGGTTGAATATCGATGTTCCGAATATCATACAAACTATCATTTGGCAAATAAATAGGTTTCATTCCAGTTACAATAAAATCATCCTCTTTTTTACATGAAATAAAAATCATACTAAAAATTGTAAGTAGTAAAATAAAATTACTATGCATATAGATAAACGAATTTATTGTTTATCAAAAGTAAGATATAAAACAATAGAACACAATACCTAATTTAGATAAATTTATAACTAAATATAAGTAATTTTTAAAAATAATTTCTTAAGTTAATTTTGCAAATTTTTCTGCAAGGTTTTTGCGCGCTGGTCTTCACCATCATGGCTCCAACCTGGTGATTGGAAAATGTAATTTAGTTTGGCTTTCAATGTTGGTGCGCGTTTCACATCGTTCCAAATATTAATCACTTCATGAAACGTAATCTTTAATAAATTATTGGTTTTAATGTTTGTGGTGATTCCATAAACAGGAAATTTTTCTTCATCTTCATCTATAAATGTTCCAAACAATCGATCCCAAAGAATAAAAACACCAGCATAATTTTTATCTAAATATTTAATTTCGCTGGAATGATGAACACGATGATGTGCTGGTGAATTAAAAATAAATTCATACCATTTTGGCAATCGTTTAATCGCTTCTGTGTGTGGTAAAAATTGATAAATTAAATTAAACTGGTACATCGTTAAAATCATCAATGGATGAAAACCTAAAATTGCCATTGGAATATAAAACGCATCTTTGAATAAAAGTTCTAACCAACTTTGTCGCAACGCAGTAGAATAATGCATATATTCTGACGAGTGATGATTGACATGTGCTGCCCAAAATAAGCGTATTTCATGTGCAAATCGATGATACCAATAAAAAATAAAATCTTGTAAAACAAAACCGATAATCCAAATATACCAATGTGTTTTGTGCCATTGAATGGATCCAAATTCTTGAATAGATGCTGGTCCTAAATTATCAAAAATTCGGAACTGATAAAACCAAAGCAGATAGCCGATAGCAATTGCTTTAATGCCTATGTCTATTACGGCAGATCCAATACCTAACCCTAAACTGGATGCAGCATCTTTATAAAATGTTTGTGTAACAAGATGCTTTTTTCGGTAGTGTAAAAAAAATTCTGCTAGAATAAATAATACAAAACCTGGAATAGCATATAATGCAGGATCGTTGAAATCAGCTGGATTGAAAAAAGAATATTTTTGCATGGTTTTATTTCTTTTTAAAGGTAATCATAAAAAATAATACATACATCTTCATTTCATGCAAAGTGAGAAAACTATGTAATTAAAAGCAATTGTAAAATAATCCGAGATATCTAACTTCATTCAATTTAACGGTTTCCATATTTTGATTAGTTATCGTTTTTATTCAACGCTTGACCAGATTTTTTGCCAACATTATTGTAACCACCTTTATCTTTTATAATCGGTTTTCCATTAGTATTGCTTGATTTTTCCCAACTTACAAAGTTTCCAGAACCTGTAATTTCAACAGCATCTAACGACTCCACTACGATATCGTTGTTTTTTCCAGTGATAAATAATTGGCGACAATTTCCAGTGATGGTTATTTTATTCTCGCTACCACTAATAACGATGGCTTTTTCGGTTGCTGCAATTTCTAACGTTTCTTGGTTGCTACTATTAAATAGTATGGCATCTGATGGAATAGTTGAAACAGCTTTAGTTTCTAATGGTTTAACGATATTGGTTTTTGGTTTTGTTTTAGTAGTTGTTTTAGTTTTACTATTTGAGGTGCTTTGCGCAAAACTAAAAATTGCTATTGCAATGATTAATGATGTTAGAATTATTTTTTTCATTTTGATTTTTTTATTGAGAAATATTATTGCATTTTTTATGCCAAAATAAACCTACATCTTTTTCAATTTCAAACTATGTTTTTTATGCTCTTCTACTTTTGATTTGGTAAAACACATTGGATAGCTTTTACCAGCAAACCAATCTTTTAATTGATTTCTATAATATGGACTTGCCATGTTTGCGCTGTTTCCTAATGGCATCACCACGGTAGATTTATCAAAATCAGAGAAATCTAAAATTTGCCTATACGAAACAGAACTTAATTCACCACCAAAACTTTCCATGTGCATAATATAGGTTTGAAAAGGTGTGTCGGTATCGCCACCAATCGGATATGGTCCGATATCAAAGACTTTATCCATCGGTGGTTTTACTGAAAACGAATGTGGAAATACAATTGCATGCAAGTTGCCCCAATTCCATTTTTTATTATTGGTTCCATAGTTTAATTTCAGCCAATCAATAGCAGCTTTGAAACCATCTTTCAATAATTTTTCTTTTCCGCCTGCTTCTTGCAACCAAAATGAACTTGGATTGTCTAAGATGCGCAATAAAATAGGAGTGTTGTGTCCAAGATAAGAATTTACAGGATCGAGTACACCGTGCGAACCTTTTCCCATTAATTCATCTATCAATTGTTTATCATTAATACCAGCTTCAAACAATCTTTTTACAATCATTTTTTTGCTGACTTTATACAAGGAACTTTCAATAAAATCAGGTGATAAAATACCATTCCATTTTAGTAATAAATCAACATAGTTTTGTAATTCTGCATTATCCATTTTTATGTTCTGGAAATGTCTGGTGAATAATTTTGCTGGCGTACAATAAAAATCCATTTGCATTTCAACAAAATCTTTTGGCTCTAGTTTTTCTTTTTTATTGATCATGTCATCCAATCGGTTGGCACGATAACCATTCATATAAATATCACCTAAGAAATGCGGAAAATCATCTGGTTCAATTTTATGATTGGCTGTAATCACATATCCTTTTTCTGGATTTAAAACATGAGGCATTTCGTCAAATGGAACGAATGCCTTCCAATCATTTTCACCAGACCAACCTTCTTGAGGAACAGATGCTTGCTGTTTAGTGCGCACAGGAACTTTTCCAGAATTGTAATAACCAATATTTCCATCTACATCAGCATAAACAATATTTAAACCAGGTGCTGTAATATTTTCTACACCATTTACAAAATCATTCCAATGTTGTGCTTTGTTTAAAAGAAACCAACCATGAATAGATTTTCCTGATGTCAATGCCATTGAACTTAAAGATAATTTTTGGTTGGAATCACCAACAATATCTGATATAATAGTGCCATGAATGGTTCGATATATTTTCTCGATGTGTGGCATTTTTTCATCTTTAATAAAAATCTTTTCTTCGATGATTTCTGTTTCTTTTAAATTGCCTTCATGCATGTATGTTGTGCAATTTTCATCCGTAAATTTTTCTACAAATACATCTTCGATATCGGTAAATGCCAAGGTGATGCCCCAGCCAATTTTTTCATTATGGCCAATTTGCACCATTGGCAACGTTGGTGCTGAAACACCAGTTACATGCATTTCCGGACAATGCAAATGATTCATGTACCAAATATTTGGATTCCGCAATGCTAAGTGCGGATCGTTGCATAAATACGGTTTCCCAGTTTTAGATTTTGAGCCAGAAACTGTCCAAGCATTGCTGCCATTCATGCTTGGCATGTATGGACCTTTCAAAGCATTAAATTTTCCTGCAACATCTAAGAAATTAAATTCAATGCCTTTCGGTAAGGTAACAGGATTTTCTTTCGGATAAGTATTATCTAATTCTGCAGCTGCTTCTGCGCCAACTGCTGCAATTAATTTTGCTTTGATAATTTCATCGTACCAACCCCAAGATAAAATAGAAATTAATAATCTACTAAAAGAGACCACATCCATTGGTTCCCAAAGTTCCGGTGTGTGTTTTATTAATTTGAATTCTATTGGTAGTTGAAATTCACTACTATTGATATATGCATTAATGCCATTGCAATAAGATATAATTAATTGATGTTCTTCTTCGCCAAATAAATCCCAGTCTTGTTTGGCAATGCGTTCAAAACCTAATGTACGAGCAGCTTTATCGGTATCTAATGCATCTTTACCTAAAAATTCGCTGAGCCGACCGCGTGCTGCTCTACGGTTGACTTCCATTTGCCACAATCTATCTTGTGCATGTACAAAACCTTGTCCAAAAATAACATCATTTATATTTTGCGCATAGATATGTGCCACACCAAATTCATCGCGAATAACTTCAATTTCGTCAACTATATTTTTTACAAAAATGGAGCCGTCTAATTTTGGTAATCGAGCGCGACTCATTTCTTTGATGATTGGCTTTAAAACCACTCCACCAATATTATTTAGAATTGACATAGTTTATTTTAATTTGACTTTAAATATAACTATTAATGGTGAGATATAATCTATTTAAAGAATGTCAAAATAAAATTGACTTGTAATTAAATTAAGCAGTCATTTCCTTCAACTCATTTGCAGCATCTTGCAAAGAAACTTTGGGTTCGTAGTTGAAATCGCGTTTGGCTTTGTCGATGTTTCCAGCAATGTCATAATCGAATTTTCCTGCTGCGTGAATAGTTGGATGCAAGTAGTTGAATTTTCCTAAAATAGTATCGAGCAATTCAAAACATCTGCAGAAAATTTTTGGAATATAAAGTGGTTTGTAGCTAACGTTTAAAGATGTCGCAATGGCTTTATAAATATCATCTACCGTTGAATGTGGCTGGTCGTTTCCAATCCAATACCAATTACCAAAAGTTGTTTTATTTTTTTCAACTTTAAAAAATGCTTCAATAATATTATCGATATGAGAAATGCTGCGTAGGTTTTTTCCATTGCCAAAAACAAGTTGTCGAGGCCAATAAAACATATTCACGAACGTTAATTGGCGTGCTGGTGCAAATGGTCCAAAAAACCAAAAACCACGCAACGAAGTGCCATCAATTTTTCCTTCTGCTGTTTTATCTAAGATGTATTTTTCTGCCAAATACTTGCTTTTTCCATAATTTTTATATGGCGTTGCTTTTGTATTTTCATCGAATACTTTTTGCTCTTTTGTTCCGTAACCACAAGTAGAATCAGTTGACATAAATACAATTCTTCGAATATTATTTTCGATGCATGCATCTACTAAATTCTTTGTTCCATCAAAATTTACTTTGTATAAAATATCAATATTTTTTGGATATATAGCACCAGCTAAATGAAAAACAGTGCTTACATTTTTTACGGCTTCGCGCACTTGTAGCATGTTGGTGATGTCTGCATAAACAATCTCGTAATTTTCAGGCAAATTCAATAAACCTTTAAAACGTGGCTCTAATAAGATGCGTACTTTTCTGCTGCTTTGATGGTTTCCAAAACGATCACCGTTGATTAAAATATCAATCATTCGATTGCCAAGCCAACCTGGAACGCCTGTAATTAAAAGGGTTTCGGCGTTGTTGTCATTAAATTGCTTTGCATCGCTTACAACTACGGTTTCATTACTTTTTGTTTGCTTTCCTAAATTTTGAACACCTAAAATTTTTCGGTTTGCATCTTGAATAGCATGTTGCAAAATTTCATCTGCTGGTTTTGTTTGATAACCGAGTTCATTTTTTGCTTTAGAACAATCGTACCAAGAAAAATTTCCAACGACGCTGGTTACATATTCTGGACTGATTGGAAATTCTTTTCCAAGTAGTTTAAATGCTTTTGATAAAATCCAAGATGCCAAATAAATAGCAAATTTTGGCATCTTTAAAAATGGCATTTTCTGACGGCTGTTGTCACTTAAAATTTTATAAAATTCTTTGAACGTAATATTTTCGCCACCTAAAATATACGTTTCTTTTGCTTTACCTTTTTCATAAGCAGCCACATGGCCTTTTGCTATTTCTTCCACAGCAGCAATGCAAATTCCACCATCAAAATAAACAGGTGTTCCTTTTTCTAAATAGTCTTTTATTACTTTATGTGGTGGTGTTAATTTTGGGTCACCAGCACCAACTGTCCAAACTGGATATACACGACGCACATCGTAATTGTTTTCAGCAATAAAATGTTCAACAAATTGTTCTGCTAATAATTTTCCTTGTACATACGGACTTTCAGCAAAACCTGTTTTATCGTTTTCGTTTAACGGTTTATTGCTATCAGCACTTCTTCCTATAACTACCACGGAGCTTGTATAAATAACAGTTTTAACGTTAAAATCTAAACAAGCTTTTAACACAGTTTGCGTTAATTTATCCGAATTTTCAACCACGCGCGCTGCGTGTTGCATGGATGTGGTATTTTCGGCAGCCAAATGAAACAGACAATCAGCGTTTGTAATTACTGTTTTATAAGTATCAACATCAAATAAATTACAAATATGAATTTTTGCGCCTAGATTTTCTAACTCAATTACATTTACATTGATAGTGCGAACTAAAAGATGCACATCATAATTTTTCTGCAATAAAATTTTAGACACATTATATCCGATGTGACCAGCAGCGCCTGTTACGATAATTTTTTGCATAAACGATTGCTAAGATACCTATTTTGTATAAAATGGAAATTATTAATTTGGTTATTAAAATGTATCTTTGTAAAATTGATTTTTTACAGTTCATGAAAGAACAAAAACTAACATATTCGGTATCCTATTTTAAGCAATTTGACGGAGCAAGAGGTTTACTGGCATTTTCAATTTTTATATTGCATTTACATTTTACGTACATTAAAGTTCCGAGTACGCTTGCTAATTTTACGTTGCATAGTTTTTTTGTTGCATCTGCATTTTTAATTACAAAAATTTTATTGAAAGACAAACAAAAGTCACCAACTTTTAAAACTTTTTTTGTACAATTTTATGTAAAACGTATTCTGCGTATTTTTCCTGTTTATTTTGGCTACATACTAATACTTATTTTAATTGCTGTATTTACTAAATTAACTTGGTATCATGACTTCGCATTTGTAATCACTGAGATAAAACGAAGCGGCTGGATGTTGTTTACGTTTACCTACAACTTCAAAGATTTAATAGCCATTTTTATAAACGATGGTGAACTGGCAACGTCTTCGTTGTTTGGACATTTATGGTCGATTTCATTAGAAGAACAATTTTATATTGTAATACCTTTTCTTATTTATTTTTTATCTGAAAAATCATTAAAACGCTTAGCGATGTTTATGATTTTTATTTTTCCTATAATACGTATTCTTGGATATTATTATTTGCATCAAAAAACAGATAATTATTTATTACTTGGTTTTGCAATGATTCGTAATACGTTTTTTCAATTTGACGCATTTTTTTATGGTATTTTAATTGCGTTATTGCCAAAGATAAATCTCAAAATTATAAGACGTTTTTTTTACACAACTATAGCGATGATTGTAGTACAAGAAATACTCAATTTAAGTATGATTCAGCATCAATTTGGAATTCCGTTTTACAAAATAATTTCTCAGTATGATATTTATGCACGTTGCGGTGCATCTATGTATATTGATATTCTATTGAATGCAAGTTGCTTTTGTTTTCTTTATCTTGTGTTTAATACTGAAGCAGAGTTTCCTTTACTATTGAACGATAGATTAGTTGAATACGGAAAATTTTCATTTGGTTCCTATGTTTACCAGTATCTTTTTATTATGCCATGTTATTACTTGATTTATCAAAACTTAATAAAGATAATGCCAATCATTTTTGCAGAATTAATTACTGCATTTGTTTGTTTATCTACATTAATGTGGTTTTCTAGAATTAGTTATTATTCATTTGAAATGTACTTCTTAAAGAAAAAAGAAGTGCTTACAAAAAAGTTATTGTCCAATTAAATTACAATATAGTTTTTTATACTTATTTTTAAATAAAATAGATATACAATGTCTGAGAAAAGAGTAGAAATAGACAGAAACAATCCGATGTATCACTTAGCTGGTTGGCGTGGTGTGGCATCTATCCTTATTTTTATCATTCATTATCGATTAAAGAAATATAACATGCCAAGTGTGCTTGGCTACACTGGCACGCATTCGTTTTTTTTATTGTCCGCTTATTTTGTAAGCGTAGGTTTATTTAAAAAATTTGAAAATAAAGATATTAATGCTTGGCAAACTTTTAAGGATTTTATTGTAAAACGAATTCTGAAGATTATTCCTGTTTATTATTTGTACATTTTTATTATGCTGCTTATTGGTGTTGTTTCTTTATTAGTAATGAAAAATGATTTAGGTATTTTAACCGAATTTAAACGTTTTGGCATTGGCTTGTTTACTTATACTTTTAATTACAGAGAAATCTATAATGTTTTTATCAATAAACACTACATACCAGAAACGATGATATTTCCACATCTTTGGTATATCTCTTTTGATTTACAATTATGCATTATTCTTTTTGCGTTTATTGCATTTATCAGAAACAGAGATTTGCTTTTAAAAGTCTCTGTTGCAGGTGTTATCTTTATGATTATATTTCGTTTTATTGTTTGGCATTATTTGATGAGTATTCCAGGCGATACCATCAGTAAAATATATATCATGGAGAAATTGCCACTCATGGAATTAGATACGGTGTTCTACGGAATTATTTTATGTTTGTATGATTTTAAAAAATCGAAACTTTTATTTCCAGTACTTATTTTTGCTGCATTGCTCTGTTATGGCTGGGCATTTTATCGTGGTTATGTAATCAGTATTGAAGACAATATACCATTGCATGTTGCATTGCGTGAAGATATTTATGTGGCGCCACATTTAGGCATGCAAGTCATAGATAGCACCATTGCTTTCTTTATTTTTATTCTGTTTGCATGCATTCTGAATTTTCCGCAAAAGTTCAAAATATTATTAAATCCTGTGTTGATGAAAATTGGAGGTCTATCATTAACGATGTATATTTTCCAATTTATTTTTATATTGATAGGTTTGGTAATTGCTGGTGTGTTACGCAAATTTTTGCCAGGAATATTGGCTGATGTAGTTGGTTTAATTTCATTTTTAGTATTAGATTATTTTAGCGCAGGAATTATTTATACCGTTTATGAAAAGCCAATTCATAAAATTATTGATAAAAAATTGAAGAAAGATAAATAATGCAAGTAGAGAGCGACATTAATTCTAGTAACATCAAAACGCTGTCTGATAAGTTGGTTTATTGTATTTGCATTTTTTGCTTATTAATTACAGGAATTAAATGGTCATCTGGTTTACAAAATCATGTTGATGTATTGCTTGCTGACGAAGCTGAATACTTGCGAAATGGTTTGAATCTTTTTCACATCATCGCAAAAAATTGGGGACCAACGTATAACCTTTGGTATAAAGCACTTTCTTTTATTAATAGTAATCCAGTTGAGTTGTATTATTTGAATTATAAAATTGGTGCTATTGCAGTTGGTGTTTTATTATTTATATTTTTGGTTCGATATAATATTCATATCACTGTTGCATTTTTGATTGCATTTTGCTTTTTATTTTCGGATGTAAACATCAACACTTGGCCAAGAATTTCTCATTTTGTAATAATTGTTTTATTGATTTTTTTTATAGCGATAAAAAATAGTTCTTCGTTTATAAATAAACTGATTTTATTTTCAGCAGTAACATTTATTTTAGCATTCGCACGACCAGAATTATTGTCTATAGCCATGCTTCTAACTGCTGTAAGTATTTCCTTTTCTATATATAATTATAAAATAATTGTTACTCGAATTCCACATTTAGTATTACTGTTTTTTGTTGCAGGAATTTTATTTCTTGTGTATGGAAAACCTGCAGATTCTTACTCAAATATCAATCGGATTTACATTGCATTTTGCCAGCATTATGCAATTGCGTATAAAGTACGTACACACAGCTCAATGAATGCAGTAATTGAATGGATTGATTTTACAAGACCATTATTTGGTGATTGCAAAACAGTTACAGAAATATTTATGAAGCATTTTGATTTAGTGTTGCCACATGTTTTGTTTGTGGCGAAATTATATGTTGTTACGTTTTTAAATTTTGTATTGAATTTTGTAGTGCCTATTTATTTTATTCATAAAATGAAATTGAAACTTGCATTGTTGATTGGCTTGTTTGTATTCATTATTTTCTCTTTCTTTTATACAAAAACAAGAGTATCGATACTCGCAAAATTAAAAGAAAATGCAGTTGTGTTGTTGTTCGCATTTGTTATCAGCATTCCAAGTATTGGCATTTGTGCCATTATTTTTCCACGTCAACATTATATGATGATGCAGTGTGTTTGGGTTGCGTTGCTGCTTGGAATTATTTTATCTGTTTGGTTAGAAATGATTGATTTTAAAAATTTTTATGCATTACCATTGCTAGTTATGTTTGTTTTTATTTCGCCGAAAGCAGCCGAATTTACAACGTTTCAAGGCATGCCTGATATTAAAAATTTATGTACTCAAAAGTTTATTGCATACATGAATGAACAAAAGTGGACGAAACAACACACAATTTTTAGCAATATCTTAAATGTACAAATGCTGTTTAATAAACCTGAAAACTTTAAACAGTTTAATACGGAATACATGTTGAAGCAAATGCCAATGAATACTAAATTTAATGACATTTTAACCAAAGATAAAATTGATATTATTTTGATGAATGATGCCTTGTTAGAAGAATCAAGATTAAAGAAAGATAGCACATGGCAAGAACTTACCACGCATCCAGAAAATTTTAATTTTAAGAAAGTAGAATATTGCAAAGATTGCGAAAGTTATTTATTGATAAAAGATTATTAGATGTTGCAGAAAATAAAGAATGCTATACCTTATTTGTTCAATCCAGATGATGAAGTTTCTACGCCAACATCAGTAATTACTTATGTTGCAGGTGCTTTTATTTTATTGTGTTGCGGTTTAAAATTGTTTTCTGGTTTAGAAAATAAAATGGATATTCAGTTCGCTGACGAAGCTGCTTACATTCGTTTTGGATTAGACTTATACGGAAAACTCAACAGAGATTGGGGTCCGTTGTATGCCATTTGGTACAAATTATTATCCTATATAAATAGCGACACAATTGCCTTGTATTATCTAAATTATAAAATTACAGGCATTGCCATTTCTATTTTATTATACCTTTTTTTAATACGCATTAAAACGAAGACGTTGCTTGCATTTTTAGTTGCATATTGCATATTAATAAGCGCTACCAATGTTTCTGTGTGGCCACGAATTTCAAATTTTTGCATTATTCTATGTTTAATTTCTTTGCTCTGTATTTCATTTATAAAAAACAATATTTACAAATTCTCGGTATTTGCAATCACTTGTTTATTATGTTCATACGCAAGGCCAGAGTTTTATATTTCATTTTTACTTGCTGCAATTGCAACATTCATTTGCATCTTTATTAATAGAAAAAAATTAGTAAAGATTGATGCGATACTACTCGTCAGTTTGGCAGTAATTACTATATTTTTGCATTTATTTTTTCGTTTTCCTTCTAATAATTTTTTTGGTTATAACCGTGGTGTTGCAGCTTTTTATCAGCATTATGCTTTTAATTTTAAATGGCGTACTGGTGCGCAAATTGATGCGTGGTTATATTGGGAAGAAATTTGTAAAAAAACATTCGGCGATTGCAATTCCATGTGGTGCGTGATAAAAACACAACCGGCAATTTTTATTAGTAATACGCTGTTTAATATCAAAAATTATTTTTTATTTAGTTTAGCAAGTATAACTTCTTATTTTTTACCAATTGATTTAATTCATTACAAAAAAGCACAAACTGGGTTATTACTTTTCTTTGTTGGTATTGTTTTATTTTTAGTTATTAAAAAGAAATATCGAACGTTATTTATCGAACAAATTTCAGCAATAAGATTTTATGTTTTAGTATTAGCATTTTTCGTATTTCCATCTGTGTTGTCTTGCGTTTTTGTTTTTCCACGACAACATTATATTTTACTACAGATGCTATTTTTCGTGGTTGTAATTGTTGCCATTTTAAATTCGAATTTTGAAAAAATAAATTCCAAATCATTTTACTTTTTACCAATTGGTGTTGCTTTATTCTTTTTAACGCCAAATATTAATAGCTATAATTTTTTAAAAGTAAATACCAGTGCAAACAATCTTTGTAATAAAGAATTGACGAATTATTTAGCTAAGAATTACGCAACAAAAGAGCACACTATTTTTACGAATATGCCATTTGTTCGAGGAATGTTGCCGCTTAATTTTAAAGAAGTAAACACTATTTTCGATAAAAAGAAAAATACACCATTTACACATTATTTAGATTCTGCAAAAATTGATATAGTGATTTTTAATCCAACACTTATAAGAGATCCGCATATTACAACAGACTCTACATGGTTGAATTTTTATCAGGATTTTGAAAAATATCATTTTAAAAAAGTGCAATACAACAGTTGCGAAACGTATTTGTTAGTTAAACAAGCTGAATAAACTCTTTTATGGTTTTTTCTTTTTCCTTAGATAAATTAATCGCTGAAGAAACTGCAATGCCGTAAAATCCAAGATTTATTAATGGCAAAACATCATCTGTTGTAATACCACCAATAGCAATTAAGGGTATTTTATTTTGATAATAATCTAAAACATTCTTATAACCATCTATGCCTAAAGTTGCACTCAAATTGCTTTTTGTTTTTGTAAATTTATATGGACCAAGTCCAATATAATTAACACCATCTTTTTCTAATTGCAATATATCTTTTAAGGTATTTGCTGTTCCGCCAATTATTTTATTATTGCCTAAATTTTTTCGAGCTTCTATAATTGACAGATCATTTTTACCAAGATGCACACCATCAGCATTTATTGCTTTGCAAATTTCTACATTATCATTTATAATTAATGTAGTTTGGAATTGATTGCAAATAGATTTTACATCTTTTGCAATTTGATACCAATCGTCAAATGATTGATTTTTTACACGTAATTGAACCCAACGAATGCCATTTTTACAAGCTATTTCAGCTAATTCTTGATGAGAAATATTATGTACATCTTGTGTTAAATAATGCAGTCTTGAAAGCATCTTTAAAAATAAATAAAAAAAAATGGACAAAAGTCTTGATAATTCAGACAAATGTATTTATCTTTGTTTAAATGAAACTGCTATGCAAAAAGAAATTAAACATAAATCATATGCTATAAAAGAAAAACCCATCTCTTTTCTTTCTGATGAATTTATAGAATACAATGTTATTGAGCAATCAGAAAGCGGTGTTTCTATAAATTACTTAAATAAAATTTCTTCTAAATTCGATATAAATACTTCTGAATGGTCAGATATTATGGGTATTTCTACTAAATCTATTCAACGATATCAACAACAAGAAAATACACTTTCTGCCACACAAACAGAATTTGTTTTGAAGATTGAGCAACTATATAATATTGGAAATGAAGTCTTTGGTAGCATTGAAAGCTTCAAACAATGGATGCATAAACCAGCGTATGGTTTAGGAAATAAGATTCCATCAAAAATATTAACTACGATTAGCGGAATTAATTTAGTTATTAATCAATTGATGCGCATTGCGCACGGAGTTTTAGCGTAGTATGTTAGTTTATAGAATTGTACTGGAAAAATACGCATCACTTTACGCATCAGGTGTTGAAGGTAGATGGAATAGTAGTGGTGCAAAAGTACTTTACACTGCATCTTCAAGAGCGTTGGCATGCTTGGAAAATGTGGTGCATAGAAGTGGTGAAGGTTTAAATGATTTGTTTAGAACTTTAGTTATTGATATTCCAAGTTCTGAAAGAATAGAAAAAATTACACCAAAAGATTTACCTAAAAATTGGCAACAGTTTAATATGGAACATATTTGCAGACAAATTGGTGATGATTGGTTTTATAGACAAGAAAGTTTAGTGTTACAAGTGCCAAGCATTATTATTCCAAATGAATTTAATTACATTATCAATGCACAACATAAGAATTTTAAGAAAGTAAAATTGAAATCAATTGAGCCCTTTATTTTTGATACTAGAATCAAACAATAACATGGTTTCCTAATTTTGTTTCATTGCTGATTAAAAACTGATAAGTGTATTCTTTCGCTAATTCACAAGCATGATATAATGTATTGCCTTGTGCTAAATAGCCAGTAATTGCTGATGATAACACGCAACCACTTCCATGTTTTTCTAGTGTGGTAATTTTTGTTGGATGAAAAATATCTATGCTGTCTTCAATAAATAAAATATCCGTTGCTGGTGTTTCGATGTTGTGTCCACCTTTAAGATATACGGAACAATATTGCGCTAATTTTTCTGCACCAATGATTGGATCTTTTTCATTCGACAATGGCTGAATTTCATTCCAGTTTGGTGTAATTAAGTAAATATTTTTCAAGATATACTTTAACTGTTTTTTTGGAATTTTTTGGTGAAAATCAAAACCAGCACTTGCGCGTAAAATCGGATCCCAAATTATTTTTATAGTTGGATTGTGCGCTTTCAATAATTCAATGATTGCTGATAAAGTTTTAAAGTCTTCGATTAAACCAACTTTGACAAACTCTATTTTATGTAATTCCAAGATTGGATAAATTTGATTTTTGATTTGCTTAATAGACAACCATTTTACATCACCAAATTTATTTTCGTTTTGATAAGTGATACTGGTAGTTACGGCGAATCCATAAGCACCTATATTTTCGAATGTCTTTACATCAGCCAAAACACCAGCACCTGCTGATGGATCGAAGCCAGCTATGGTTAAAACGTTTGGTCTTTTATTAGTCATTGGTGATTGGTTAATTGTAATTAGTTATAAGATTTTATTTTTTCTAAGATTTGATTGAAATTATTTACAGCATTTTCAGGTTCACTCCAAAGTGCACCCAACAATCCAATGCCATCAAAATTCAGTTTTATTATTTCATCAATTTTATTTTCATCAACACCACCAACTGCAAAAATTTGAGATTTGAGACTTGAGATTTGAGATTTAATTCTGAAATCTGAAATCATAATTCTTAATTCTTCCATATTCCAATCATAACTATAATTTTCTTTTGAAATACTAGGAAATATTGGTGATACGATGATGTGATTAAATTTATCAGTATACTTTTTTAATTCTTCGATATCATGTGCTGTTACGGAAGATATCTTGTTTGTTTCGTTTAACCAAGCCAGAATTTTCTCATTATACAGTTCATTCTTTTGTACAATATCGCGTGTAAAATGATAACCACCTAAATCGAACTCTTTAGTAATAATTAATGAAGTAGAAATGCATTGTTTCCAATATTGCTCAGGAATCGTTTCTACAAAATCTACCAAAGAATAATCATCTAATTCCGGTTTATAGATGTATAAATAATTAGCACCATTATCTAATAATTGTGAAATAATTTCCACTTCGTTTTCGATGTTATTCGCTGGAGTATAGACGATAGTTTGCATAATAAACACTTTCCAAAATAATTAATTTTTTGCTTTCATTTTCAAAAACTCCAATGGTTTTTTTGTTTGATAGTTAATGATATCAGCACTATTTTCTGGAATTTGATAAAATTCTAAGTAATCAGCACTTAATTTTCCTTTCCAATAATCTTCTCCAATTTTTGCATTTGGCGCAGTTGTTTCTGCAATAAAATATTCAACACCATTAATAGGAATCTTAGATGTATTTTTTGTTTGAAAATTTCCAGCAACACCTATACAAACATGTTTATCATAATATAAAATACACCACTTTGCTTTTATCTGCTGCAATAAAGACGCGTATAAAATCGTCTTACCACTGCAGTCGCTGTTGCGAGTAAATAAGATTTCATCTGGTCGCTTGATAGTTTCACTACCACTGGTTGCTTCTGCATTGCTATATTCAATTTCATTGGTTACAAAATCCAATAATTTTTGAGCGTTTATTTCTACTGATTTTGTTTTGTCTGTTATTTGATTTACCAAATCACTTAATGAAGGTTCACCTTTTACAGCTACTGCTACGCCATGGCTAATCATGGTTTGTCCATTTGGTGTAACAGCAAACGCACCACCACGCAAATTGCTTTTCATCGTAACAAAATCTACCATTTGCGGAATCGTGATGCGATAAGTAGCATTATTGTATTTTGTTTCGATTACTTTATTGGTATCAATTTTAAGATTGATAACATTCATTTCAAAGACTGTTTTAGTATCTAATTGCGATTTAGTTTCATTTGGTTGTTTAATGATGATACTGTCTTTATTAATTGCCAATTTGCTAAATACATCGTTTAATTTATCTTTATCACAACTAAAAATAATTTTCTTTGTATCCATATAAAACATTTCCAGATTTGCCACGGCACCTGTTAATTTATACAACAAGCTATCGCCAGTAAAATCAGGTTGTGCAATTAAATTTGCTGCTTGGTATTGATAGTCTTCGTAGGTGAGTGGCTTTTCTTTTTCTTTATTGTTGCAGGAAGCAAATAATAAAATAAGAGAAGCATAAAAAATGTATTTCATATCGGTATCTATTAATTAGTCACTAAATATTCATGTGATACTGCATGCTGCTCTTTTGCCCAAAGATAAAATTGCCCTGCTTTGATTTGTACCATATACAAAGAAAGTAATAAAAAAACGCCTGTTATCGCGAAGCTTGTATAATAAGAAACAAAAAACACCACTACTAATGATAACATATACACACCAAGTTTAGTACGTATAATATCTGAATGCATTTTCATATTAGAATACATATTTTTTAAGGATCTAAATGGATTAACATTTTCCAATACAATGCCTGGTGTAATTAGAAATAATAGAAAGGCAAAAAGGAGTGATACTAAAAGTATAATATTAATCAGTTTACTTATGGCACTACCGCCAATTGCACCTCTTGATAAACCAGATAGAAAAGCAAAAAATAAAAGTATAAAAACAAAAAATAGTTGACCTAATAGCCAAATGAACATAAACGGTATTAATACAAAAAATTTCCAACCAATAGCTTTGAAGAATGTTTTTATTATACTTACTTCTTCCAGATTGTGATATTGTTTTAATAGATTAAGCGCCCAAAGGTTAATTATAACTATTACAGGACAAAGCATTAAACTAAATAGGAAAGTTCCTTTTAATGTTCCAAATAAAAAATCCACAAAAGAATCTGTTCCAATACCATTAAATATAGATGCAGTCTTATTATAAATACCTGCCAGAGCAATTACAAAAAATATAAATGGAATGAACAATTTAGATTGGTATTTGAATAGATATGCTGTTTTATCAAAAAATAATTTTAGTTCATCAATAATTTTCGTCATGTAATTCTGTTTTGCTTTTATAAATAAAACTCACTTCCTTTCTCTATAAACTCTTTAGATTTTTCCTGCATGCCTTTTTCAGCTTCTTCATTTGCTGCATAATCTCTCACTTCTTGCGATATCTTCATGCTGCAAAAATGCGGTCCGCACATCGAACAGAAATGCGCAATCTTAGCACCATCAGCAGGCAAGGTTTCATCATGAAATTCCAATGCTTTCTCAGGATCCAAACTCAAATTAAACTGGTCATGCCACCTGAATTCAAAACGTGCTTTACTCAATGCATTGTCTCTGTACTGCGCACCTGGATGTCCTTTCGCTAAATCGGCTGCATGCGCTGCTAATTTATAAGTGATTACACCAACACGTACATCTTCTTTATTCGGCAACCCGAGATGTTCTTTAGGCGTTACATAACACAACATTGCACAGCCAAACCAGCCAATCATCGCCGCGCCAATCGCAGAAGTAATATGATCGTAACCAGGCGCAATGTCAGTGGTCAAAGGTCCAAGCGTGTAGAACGGCGCTTCGTGGCATTCCGCCAATTGCTTGTCCATATTTTCTTTGATCATGTGCATCGGCACGTGACCAGGTCCTTCAATCATCACCTGTACATCGTGCTTCCATGCAATTTTTGTGAGTTCGCCGAGTGTTTCCAGTTCTGCAAATTGCGCAGCATCATTCGCATCTGCAATAGAACCAGGTCGCAAGCCATCACCTAACGAAAAACTTACATCATAGCGTTTCATAATTTCGCAAATCTCTTCGAAGTGCGTGTATAAAAAACTTTCTTTATGATGCGCTAAACACCACTTTGCCATAATGCTGCCACCACGCGAAACAATACCGGTTACACGTTTTGCTGTCATCGGAATATAACGCAGCAACACGCCTGCATGAATCGTAAAATAATCCACGCCTTGTTCTGCTTGCTCTATCAAGGTATCTCTGAAAATTTCCCAGGTCAAATCTTCTGCTTTGCCGTTTACTTTTTCCAATGCCTGGTAAATCGGAACGGTTCCAATTGGCACCGGTGAATTACGAATAATCCATTCGCGTGTTTCATGAATATTTTTTCCGGTAGAAAGATCCATAATGGTATCGGCGCCCCAACGACAAGACCAAACCGCCTTTTCTACTTCTTCTTCAATGCTTGATGTAACTGCGCTGTTGCCAATATTTGCATTTATTTTTACTAAAAAATTTCTGCCGATAATCATCGGTTCACTTTCCGGATGATTAATGTTTGCAGGTATAATAGCTCGACCTTTCGCTACTTCTTCGCGCACAAATTCAGGTGTGATGCTTTTTAATTTATGTAAAGGAACTGCACCAAAATTTTCGCCAGCATGCTGCTGACAAAGTGTATCTGCTTGTCCGTTTAACGATGCATTGTATTCTTCTCTGCGTTGGTTTTCACGAATGGCAATGTATTCCATTTCCGGTGTGATGATACCCATTCTTGCATAATGTAATTGCGTAACGTTTCTTCCTTCTTTTGCTCGTAGTGGCATTTTAATATGCTCAAAACGCAAGGCATCTAAACTTTCATCAGCCATACGTTTTGTTCCGTATTCAGAAGAGAATTCAAATAAACGCTCTATATCACCGCGTTCCATAATCCATCTTTCACGCAAACGTGGAATACCTTTTTTTACATCAACTGTATAATTTTCATCTGTATAAACACCGCTTGTGTCATACACCGTTACCGGTGGATTTTTGTGCAATGATTTTCCATTCATCGTTGTGTCCGACAAAGAAATTTCGCGCATGGCAACTTCGATGTCATTCACTTTTCCTTTTACATAGATCTTTTTAGAATTCGGAAAAGGTGTGGTTGATATTACTTGCTGCGTTGGTATTTTATCTTGTTTCATATGTTAGTATTAAGTAGTGAGTAATGAGTATTAAGTATTTTATTTTGGAAATTATTTTTTTCGTTTCTTTTTATTTTTAGAAGTTGATGCATCGTTTTTTGTGCGTATCAGCAATAAATTATTTTTAGTATTAAAATCTGTATTTTTTAAAAAATAAATTTCTTTAATGTACTCATAGCTATCATCAAAAAAAGAACCGTCATAACATTGACAATGACTATTCCAAAATTTTCCTGTTACTGGATCTCTACTGTTACTAAGATTATTAATTGGAATTCCATCAATGACAATTAGCGGCATCGTTTTTTTAATTAAAAATTTATCTTCTATGCTCTTTAAAATTTCTTTTTTTCTATTTACCTGAACAGAGTCTAATATGACATTAGGTTCTTCAAAATAAAGCGTGTCTGATAATAAAACATTACTATACAATGCAAAACTAATAGTTAATATTATTGGAAAAATCTTTTTCATTATTTCATTGCTAAATTGCTTCATTGTTTAACCTAACCACCAGCCACTGCGCCGATAATAATGATCTTATCTTCATCAAATAAAATGGTTTCGTTCCATTTAGCGCGCGGAATAATTTCTTCATTCAGCGCCAGCGCTATTCCTTTCTTTTCTTCCAGTTGTAAAGAATCCACCGCATTTTCTAAGGTAGTGTCTTCGTCAAAAGTATAAGCGTGATTGTTGATGGTAACTTGCATTTCAATTCTTTTAAATAAACTCTAAGAAATGCAAGACTGGCAAAACTCGTTTCCTACGTTGGTGCTAACCAAATCAGGTTCAAAGGATATTTCTCAGCCAACTAAATGGCACTCCTAGAGTATTTCAAAATTAAGAATTATAAATTATAAATGTTGAATTTTGCTGTTATTATTTCAGGAATTGTATATTTGATTTCTAGTAAGAATTTTACCAAATGCTAAATCCGAAAAACTGGATAACTTTATACGCTGATTACCTGTTGAATTTCGCTTACTTTCGCGTGAGAAACAGAGAATTGGCGGAAGACCTGATACAGGAAACTTTTATTTCTGCGCTTAAATCTCAGCATACGTATAACGGCACCGCAAATGAGAAAACATGGCTGACTGCAATTCTTAAAAATAAAATTATAGATTATTACAGAAGCAGTTTGAACAAGCAAACTAAAATTACCGATTCCATTGACAATAATACCAACAACGATTTTTTTAATTCGGAAACTTCATTTCACTGGTTTGAGAAAAAGCAGCCGCAAGACTGGAACAATACAGAAAGAAATATCGAAAGTGCTGAGTTTAATGCAGCCTTAGTAAATTGCATTCAAAAAATGCCTGTGAAATTAGCAGCCGTTTTTTCTTTGAAATACATGGATGACGAAGCCACGGAAACTATTTGTAAGGAAGTTGGTATTTCTTCGTCTAACTATTGGGTAATGATACACCGCGCGAAATTGCAATTGCGTGAATGTTTAGAAAAAAACTGGTTTAAAGTATGATGTCGATAAAAAGAAAAATATTCATAACGTGCAAAACTGCAACATTGCTAACTTGCAAAAAGCAAGACAATGCGCTGTCTTTTAAAGAAGAAATACAATTAAAAATTCATCTTTTAATTTGTACGATTTGTTCTTTGTTCTCCAAACAAAGCAACTTAATAGATGAACAATTAAAAAGAATGAATGCTGAAAATTACGAAACCAATGTTTTGCAATTAAATGAACCGACTAAAATCGAACTTCAAAACAAAATAAATTCTGAACTCGAAAAATAATTTTTTCTCTTTTGTAAGGAAATAATTTCACGTTCGTATATAGTAGAAATTCCTTGTATGATTTCTACAAAAAATATTCTACACACTTCTGCGTTTATTTTTTTTACAGTATGGTTTTTTGCGAGCAGCTGTACTAAAGAGAACACACCAACAATAGATTTAATGGAAAAGCCAGATACTTCAGCATTGCTGAAGTATAAAGGTAATTTCCAAACCGGACCTTATGGCAGCAACGCAAAAGGCAGTGCCAATATTTATGTAAAAGATAGCATGTTGACATTGGTGTTTGATACTTTATTTTTAATAAACAACGGACCAGCTTTACATGTGTATTTAAGCAAAGAAATGCAGCCAATAAATTTTATTGATTTAGGTGATTTGAAATCTACCAATGGCGGGCAAATTTATAATATTTCCGGAATGCCAAATTTTATGGAATATAAATATGCATTGGTGCATTGCAAAGCTTACGATCATTTATTTTCTTATGCTGAATTAAAATAAAGGTTATGCAAAAAATAGTTTTATTGTTGGCAATTAATTTATCTGTTAGTTTAGCAAATGCACAAGGTTGCAGCGATGCCGGTTTTTGTACGTTAGGCAGTTTAAAATCCAATTTTGATTTTGAGAAAAAAGATTCAACTTCTTTGAATGAGAAAGAATTAAAAAACACCATTGGTGTTGGATTCAGTTATGGTTTAGGCGAAGATTTTAATAATAATTTTAATCCATTCTTAATTTATAATAGAAAACTAACGAAACATGTAGAATTGCAAACCAAGCTGACTTCTGCCTTTATAAATGGAAAAAGAGGCAACGTAAATTATCTTTCTGATATCTATATTGCTACCAATACATCCATTTCTATAAAAGATAAAAAGCCAAAACTACATCAGCGATTAAATATTATTGCTGGTTTAAAAATTCCATTTTCTACGGCTAATTTTAAAAAGGATGGACAAGCATTGCCAATGGCGTATCAACCTAGTTTGGCTACTTTCGATTTTATTGCTGGTGTAAATTATATTGTTTATGGTTTTGAGCTGAATGCGGCTTTTCAAATTCCTTTTGCCAGTATCAACAAAAATAATTATTTCAATGATGGTGATACTTATACATTTGGCAAAGATAGTTTGCGCTTTGTAAGCACCAACTTATTTAAACGCAAACCAGATTTCTTGTTGAGGTTTGGATATATTTTTCATACCAAAAATCGCAAATGGTTATTTAAACCAAACGTCCTAAATATTATACATTTAGGAAAAGATACTTATGTAGATACGTTAGGTAAACGAAAAAAAATTGAAGATTCAGAAGGTTATACTTTAAATGCAGCTTTCAATATGACGTATATCATTAACAAACATCATAATTTTGAACTATCTGCCGGAACGCCTTTAGTGGTGCGCAAAGTTCGACCTGATGGTTTGACGCGCAAAATTGCAGTTGCATTAGAATATCATTTTAATTTTTAAAAAGTTGTAAGGAAATTTTAAATTATCCGTATAAAAGAGAAACACAAATTTCATGCAAAAAACAATTTTCTCACTTTTATTAATGTTGATGATATCAGCATTACAAGCTCAAACAACAAACAATAAAATAAAGCATTTTAACCTGAAAAAAAACGTCGCAATAGATGGTTACGATCCGGTTTCGTATTTTACACAAAACAAAGCTATTAAAGGAAATAAAAATTTTGCTGTCAGTGTTGATGATGTTATTTATTATTGCTCATCACAAGCAAACAAAGATTTATTAGTGAAAACACCAGCAAAATATGAACCTCAATACGGTGGTTGGTGTGCTTATGCAATGGGTGCGAAAGGCACTAAGGTAGAAATCGATCCTGAAACGTTTAAGATTAAAGATGGCAAGTTGTACTTGTTCTATAACAAAACATTTACGAATACCTTACCACTTTGGAATAAAGATGAAGCTAATCTGAAAACTAAAGCAGATGAAAACTGGAAAATTATTCTTTCAAAATAAGACAAATTAAAAATCATGAGCAAACTTATCTTTTGGACAATTCGCATCGTGCCGACAATTATTATGTTGCAAACATTATATTTTAAATTTAGCGCGGCACCGGAACCAATTCATATTTTTACACATTATTAGGAAAATACGAAGCATTTGGCAGAATTGGAACTGGTGTTATTGAATTGATTGCGGGTTTTCTTTTGTTATATCCGAAAATATCAGTGTTTGGTGCTATCTTCGGCGCAGGTACTATGGCTGGTGCAGTGTTTTCGCATCTGTTTGTTTTAGGAATCAATGTGCAATATTATGATGCAGAAAGTCATTTAATTAATGATAAAGGTTCATTGTTTATTTCTGCTTTAGTTACGCTCTTATGTTGTGGAATAATAATTGTTCAACAAAGAAATTATTTATTTAATTTCATTAAACGATAAACATGCAGTTATTAAAAGATATATCGACAAGTTTATTGGAAGTGTTGAATCAGCTTCCAGAAAATTACTATACGCAACAAATCTCAATTTTAGACAATCAGACAATTGGTCAGCAAGTAAGACATATTATCGAACATTGGCAGATTCTGGTTGAAAATTGCGATAGTAATTCTATCAATTATGCGAAAAGAAAAAGAGATATTTCTATTGAGCAAAACAAACAAATTGCTATCAGTTTATTAAAAATATTACAACAACAATCTAACAAAAATGATATTGTACTTAATGTAGTTTCTATTGACGAAAGCACAATTTTTACTTCTACTTATTACAGAGAATTGGATAATGTAAAAGAACATATCATTCATCATGCAGCCATCATAAGAATGGCAATACTTTTCATACAAACCGATTTTAATATGCCTGCAAATTTTGGTTATGCGCCATCAACTATTGCATATAAACAACAACAATGTGTACAGTAAGTTTTTATAAAAATAAAACAGAAACTATCATTACATCCAACAGAGATGAACATCATAGCCGTGCAAAAGCATTACCGCCACAAATATATCAAACAGAAAATTTTGACTTAATATATTGCAAAGATGCACAAGCAAACGGAACATGGATGGCTTTGCGAAATGATGGTGCTGTGATTGTCTTATTGAACGGTGCATTTGAAAGATATCCACTAAGTCCACCTTATAAAAAAAGCAGAGGTTTAGTGTTGTTAGATATTATGAATGAAGAAAAATCTTTAGAAAAATATAAAGCGTATGATCTTGCAAATATTGAACCTTTTACGATTATCATTTACCACAATCACCTTTTACACGAATGTATTTGGAATGGTAATGAAAAATTTATTGCTGAAAAATCTACAGAAGAAAACTATATCTGGTCGTCAGTAACTTTATACGATGAAGAATTTAGAAATAGAAAACGTGATTTATTTCAACAATTACAACAAACAAAAAATGCATTAAATGCTGATGATATTTTGCAATTTCATCAATCTAAACAAGATTTACAAAACGGTTTTTTAATTAATAGAAATAATCAGTTGATGACTTTTAGTGTAACGCAAATTGTTTTAACCGATAAACAAAACACATTTAAGCATTACGATATTTTAGACGACAAATCATACATGATTACTGCAAATGAATTTAGCAAAGAAAGTTTTTTATAGAATAAAATATACTGTTCACAAACTACTGAATTGGGAATATTGGCCTCAGGAAATGGTGTATTTCATTATTTATCCATATTATGTTTGGATTGCTTTCAGGTTGCGTGCTGCTGGCTTTTTTGTGGTAGCAAATCCACACGATGGTGAAATGAATTTTCTGATGGAAAGTAAGATTAAAATTTACAATCACATTCCAACCAAATATTATCCAACTACCATTTATGTTGAACCAAAACAAGATTTTAATTCTATCATAGATGAGGTAAATCAAGCTCAAATCTCATTACCATTTATTACCAAACCAAACATCGGACACAAAGGTATTGGCGTAAAAAAAATCTATTCAGAAACTGAATTATCAGCACATCATCAATCAGCCAAACATCCTTATTTAATTCAGCATTTAATAGAATTTGAACATGAAATCGGATTGTTTTGGGTTCGGTTTCCAAATGAGTCAACAGGTAAATTAACAGGTATAGTTTATAAAGAATATTTACATGTAATAGGCGATGGCAAAAGCACCTTAGAACAATTAATTTATGCAGATGCTCGAACTTATTATCAACTGCATTATCTAAAAAATAAATTTAAAGAGGAATGGAATGCTATTTTGCCAAAAGATGAAAAGAAAATCATAGTTCCATTTGGCAGTCATTTTCGTGGTTCAAAATTTATAGATTATTCTCATAAAATAACACCTAAACTCACGGAAACTTTTAATGCAATTTGCACACAAATAAACGGTTACTATTATGGCAGAATGGATATAAAATTTGACAACTGGAAAGATTTAGAAGAAGGAAAAAACTTTGCTATTATAGAAACCAATGGCGCTGGCAGCGAACCAACACACATTTACGATCCAACTCATTCTATCTTTTTTGCCTGGAAAGAAATTGTCCGACATTTATCTTATTTAAAAAAAGTTTGTTTACAGAATAAACAGAAAGGTTATCAAACTGTCAATCTAAAACAGCTGCTTAAAATGTATAGTGATTATAAAGTGTACATGAAAGAAATTGAATAAATCTATTATTTTTGCATCATGTATAAAATCAGAATTGCATTTATTACTGATATTCCAAAAATTTTAGAAGTTGCCGCATCGACTTGGAAACAAACCTATGCACCTATTATTTCGCAAGAACAGATCGATTTTATGTATGAAAGAATGTACTCTAAAGAAGCTATTTTACAGCAAATGCAAGATGGTCATACATTTTTTATGTACCTGGAAAATGATAAAATTCTTGGTTTTATTTCCTACATCATGCAGGAAACCGATGGGATGTATATACCAAAAATATACGTAAAACCAGAAGCGCATGGAAAAGGAATCGGCAAATTATTAGTACAGGAAGTCGAAAAGATAGCACAAAAGAACAAGGCAGATTTTCTGGAATTGAATGTTAACCGCAAAAATCCGGCGATGTATTTTTATAAAAAACTAGGCTTTGAACTGCATGAAAAAGCAGACATTGCTTACGGTAAATTCTGGCTGAATGATTATGTGTTGAGAAAGCCCTTACATTAATATTTACTTACGCACCAGGCCCAATAAATCAGCACGAACTGCAGCACCAATCTTACATATAAGAACCACTCTTTGCCGACAGCCATTTTTGGTGGATTGAATACGTGTGATATATGTACCGCAAAGAAAGAGATCAGCATCGCGATAATTAAATAAGCAGAAATTTGTCGCGTTGATGCAAACAGCAATCCAATTGCTAATATAATTTCTGCAATACCTGAAACGATATTCAGTGTAGAAGGCATCGGAAAAAACTTCGGCATGATACCAATATAAAATTTCGGATTTCGAAAATGATTGATACCTGCAACACCATATAAAAACGCCATAACGTAAAGTGATATTTGTTGTAGTGTTGTCATAGTTTAATTTTTGAGTTAGTGAGTTGAAGGATTATACAATTGTAAGCTAGTTAATCAATTAAGGCACTATCAATACCAACTGTCACTCTGTTTGTGCTTTTTAATCGTATTAATAAAGCTTCTGCTTTTGGTAATTCATATTCAAAGAAATAATTGCAGCATAAAAATTTACTATCGGCAAAAATTTTATCTACAGATGTATTTTCGTTGCAAGTATTTGCCATTTTCAGCCATAACCAGCCCATCACCAAGGTGCCAAATAATTCTAAGTATAATGTCGCGTCAGATAAGTATGCTTCAACGCCTTCTTTCTGTGCAACATTCATTAAATGCATCGATAATTCTTGTAGCTGACCTAATTTTTTTTCTAATGATGATGCATGTGCTTTCGTATTTTCAAACTGTTTTGCTTTGGCTATATCAGTCATCACTTCCTGCATTAATAACATCACGGCTTTGCCGTTTTTCATCATCACTTTTCTACCTAATAAATCCAAACCATGAATGGCAGTTGTACCTTCATGTATGGTATGTATGCGTGTTTCGCGATAATATTGTTCTGCAATAAAATCTTTCGTGAAACCATAACCACCAAAAATTTGTATTGCTGTTGATGTAGAAAAATTACTCATTTCTGCAGGATACGATTTTGCAACTGGTGTCAATAATTCCAACATCAAATTATATTTTTCTTTTTCGTCGCCTTCAGTTACGCGTTCCATATCTGCAAAATAACTGCATTGCAATTCTAAACACAATGCACCATCAATAAATGTTTTTTGAAACAATAACATGCGTTTCACATCTGCATGATTAATGATTGGTGTTTGCGGCAATTCAGGATTTTTCTCTGCAATATTTCTGCCTTGTAAACGTTCGTTCGCATATTTTAAACTTGCATAATATGCAGCCGAAGAAATTGATGTTGCATGCAAACCAACAGAAATTCTTGCTTCATTCATCATCTGAAACATGTATGATAAACCTTTGTTTTCTTCACCAACTAGCCAACCTTTGCAGTCGTTATTTTCACCAAAACTTAAGTGTGCAATCGGCGCACCTTTGTAACCCATTTTGTGATAAACGCCAATACTTGTTATATCATTGTGTTCTAAAATTCCTTCTTCTTTTATTCTTTCTCTAGGAACAATAAACATCGAAATGCCTTTCGTTCCAGCTGGTGCGCCTTTTACACGTGCTAATAAAAGATGCACTACATTGTCAACTACATCACTATCACCACAAGAAATAAATATTTTTTGACCAACAATTTTATAGGTGCCATCTTCTTGTCTTTCTGCTGTAGAAACCACATCACTTAATGAACTGCCTGCGCCTGGTTCTGTTAGTGCCATGGTGCCTTGCCATTCGCCAGCAAACATTTTTGGCAAATATACATTGTGGTATTTTTTATCTGCAAACGTTTCAATTAAATGCGCAGCACCCATTGTTAAACCAGCAAACACACAACCTGAATAGTTGGCTGCACCTAAAATAAAACTTGCTGCTGTAGAAAACACGCTTGGCATTTGCAAACCACCAACTTCTTTATTTGCTAAAATACTTATCCAACCATTTTCGCCACTAATGCGCATAATGTCTTTATGAATTGGATGCACGCGAATTCTACCATCAATTAATTCAGGTTGTTTTCTATCCATTTCTACTAAATATGGAAACAAATATTCTTTTGCAAACTGATCCGTTGCATCTAAATACATTTGCAATGCGTCTTTATCATGATCTGAAAAATAGTCATATTGCGTAACGCTGTCAGCTTTTAATACATCAAACAAAATAAAATTTAAGTGTTCGCGATTGTAAAATTTATCGCCTAAAAAAACAGAAGAATTGGTTTGCATATTTTAATT
Source organism: uncultured Saprospirales bacterium (assembly GCA_938008535.1). Lineage (GTDB taxonomy): Bacteria > Bacteroidota > Bacteroidia > Chitinophagales > JADIYW01 > JADJSS01. Next base: position 33,999 of record CALLKF010000006.1, read on the forward strand.
GTTAGATTTTGAATTATAGAATTGGTGAATTTTTGAATATACTTTTTTTCTTTTGTAAGATATGGAAAAAAGGAATAAAGTGAAAATAAAAAATGGTTCGTGTTTATACGAACCATAGTAAATATTTTTATTATTTAAGAATTACTCAACAGTAACACTCTTTGCTAAGTTGCGTGGTTGATCTACATCGCAGCCACGAAGCACTGCAATATGATACGCTAATAATTGTAGTGGAATTACAGAGAGTATTGGTGTAAATGGTTCGTCAGTTGCAGGAATTTGAATTACAAATTCAGCTAAGTTGCTAATTTCTGTATCACCTTCTGTAACGATAGCAATCAGTTGTCCTTTCCGTGTTTTTACTTCTTCAATATTTGATAAAACTTTTTCATAGTGTTGTGTATGCGGTGCTAAAACGACCACTGGCATATTCTCATCTATCAATGCAATGGGTCCATGTTTCATTTCTGCAGCTGGATAACCTTCTGCATGTATATAAGAAATTTCTTTTAATTTAAGCGCGCCTTCAAGTGCTACTGGAAAATTGTAACCACGACCCAGATATAAGAAATTTGAAGCATGTTGAAATGTTTCTGCTATTTCCTGAATGTATGGATCTGCTTTTAATATTTTTTCAATTTTTTCTGGCAAAGCTTCCAATTCTGTAATGTATTGGTGAAATTTTGATTGCGATAAAGTACCTTTTATTTCAGCTAATTGCAATGCCATTAATGCTAAAATACTTACTTGTGTTGTAAATGCTTTAGTTGATGCAACGCCAATTTCTGGGCCAGCATGTGTGTAAGAACCAGCGTCTGTCATGCGAGAAATACTTGATCCAACTACGTTGCAAATTCCATAAGTTAGTGCGCCTTTTGATTTTGCTAATTCTAAAGCAGCACGTGTATCAGCAGTTTCACCAGATTGTGAAATGGCAATAATTACATCATTTTCGGTGATGATTGGATTGCGGTATCTAAATTCAGATGCGTATTCTACTTCTACATTAATGCGTGCTAAATCTTCGATTAAATATTCGCCAATTAAAGCTGAATGCCATGAAGTTCCGCAGGCAACAATGGTAATTTTATTTGCATTTTTAAAACGTAGTTCATGTTCGCGAACACCACCTAAATTTACCCAAAATTGTTCGCTGTCAATTCTGCCACGAATACTATTTTTAATCGCAATTGGTTGTTCGTGAATTTCTTTCATCATAAAATGTTCGAAACCACCTTTTTCAATTTCTTCCAATTTTAATTGCAACTCATCGATGTATGGAACATGTGTTTCGTTATCTTTTATAGATTTTACTTCAAGATTTCCATCACGATGCAAGATTGCCATTTGACCATCTTCTAGATAAGATACTTTTTTGGTATGTTCAATTAATGGTGAACCATCAGAAGCCACAAACAATTCATTTTCGCCAAAGCCAACTACTAACGGCGAGCTTAATTTTGCAACAATTAATTTATCTGGATCATTTTTAGAAATAACTACAATAGCATACGCACCAATCACTTCACTGAGTGCTAAGCGAACGGCTTCTTCTAAATTTACTGCTGCATTTTTTAAAATATCTTCAATTAAATGCACTAAAACTTCGGTGTCTGTTTCAGAACGAAAAACATAACCACGTGCTTGCAATTCTGTTTTTAAAGAATAATAATTTTCAATAATTCCGTTGTGAATTACAGCCAAATCGCTGTTAGAATTAAAATGTGGATGCGCATTTACATCGTTGGCTTCACCGTGAGTTGCCCAACGCGTGTGACCAATACCAATGGTTCCAGAAATATCTTGTCCAATGGTTTCGTCTTCTAAAGCTTTAACTTTCCCTTTCTTCTTGTAAATATTAAGCTTATTCGTACTGCTTAAAAGTGCAATTCCTGCACTATCATATCCACGATATTCTAAACGTTTAAGACCGTTGATAATAATTGGAAAGGCATCTTTTTTGCCAATGTATCCTACAATTCCGCACATAAATATAAAAATTAGTGTAAAGTCACTTCATAGTCATTCTAAAAATAATAAAAATTTTTCTAAAAACTATTACTTCAACAAAGTATAAATAATATTAAGTTTCATTTTAAAGCGTGGATCAGAATAATTAGAACCTGCCAGAACTAATCGAGCTGGAGAATAGTTAAAAAATAATGCTGAGCTGCCTAAAGTATTAACGCTTCCATCAATTCCTGCATAGCCATAATTTGCTATATAAAGGTCTGTATTTGCCTCTTTCCCAGATGCTATATTTTGTATGTACTTTGAAAGGTTAAATGAATATCTTAAAAGCTTATTTCCAGATACATCTGCAGCAACTGAATCAGCATACGAGTAACCTTCTTTGTAATCATTATTAAATGTTGAGATTGCTTCTAGATTTCCACTTGTATTTCTTTTTAATAATAATAGTGCAAATGGTGCAAATAAGGTGTTCTGACTATTATTTTGTATTTGAGTTACCGATAATATTGCTTTATTTACCGCTACTTTGCCTAAATTACTGATAGTTGGAAGCGTAATTTTCACCAATGAAGCACCTTGTCCTAAAAGGTAGTTTACAGAATCGGAAACCAAGCCAGAACTAACAATACTTTGTATTGCTGGTGATAGTGTATTGCTGAAGAAATTGATGCCATTTTGACGGCTAGTAAGTTGACCATTAACTGCAACGGATTCGGATGTTTTTAATCGCATAATACGTTGAGTATTTTTCTTGTCTTTATAAAAAATATAAACACCAGAATATACGCTAGATAAATCCATTTCAGCCATTGCATTTCCATTATTATTTGAATTTTCAACTAAAATTCCTGGCAAATAATTTTTAAAATAAATAGAATCACGTAACTGGATGGCATCTTTACTTAAAAGATCTGTAGCAAATGAGTTTGGTAAAACCGCACGAAAAATACCTGCTGTTCCGATTGTATCCGTAGTATAGAGTCCAACTTTTTGAGAAGGTGAAAATTTATAATTTGAAACTGAAGCTAATAATGTTGTTGGTGTAAAAGATGAATTATTTGAATAATAAGCAGTGTTTTCATCAATTTTAGTTGAAATAGTGCTTATGTTAAAATCTTGTCCAATAGTTGAATCACCAAAAATTGTGTTGTATTTAATAAACAAGACAACTGAATCTACATTATAAGGTTTTAACGTATCGTCTAAAATAACATCACCTCTATCTAATTCTATAGCGAAACTCGATTTTTGAAAACCAAAAATCGGATCGTTAATTACACCAAGGTATACTTTCGATAATTTGTCTGAACGCAGTGCACCATCAGCAACTGTTTTCGTGTAAAGCGTAAATGTGTCGGTGTTTTTTGCAGATAGCAAATCGTTACCTGGTAATAAATCAGCACCAATTCCTGTTTCTTTTTTACATGCGCCAGCGAAAACAACTAAAAGTGTAAGTATAAAATAAAATTTCCTCATCTGTAAATTAATGTATGCTAGTTTAAACGATGTTATGATAAAAGTGTTTTATAAAAATCAAGATATTTTTCTAATAAATTATCGGAATCTTGGTGTGCTAAAAAAGGTTTTTTACCAATTGCTTTCTTTATTGCAGGCATATCTGTAATGGTTTCAGAACCTTGAATAACTGCATCAGCAAACTGAACACCAGCCAAAGTAAGTGCGTCATTGGTTAACTCCTTAAAGGCTGCTAAATCTTTTTCAACAATATCATCACCAATTAGTGCTTTTTTTACGAAATTTTTATTCAATTTCTCCGTAAATTCTTTCTCGTAAATGCTGTAAATCATTTTTGTATTAGAGAAAACTGGATCTTTTGCAAACTGTGTTCTCATATACACTGGAATTAAACTCGTCATCCAGCCATGGCAATGTATAATATTTGGATGCCAGCCAAATTTCTTAACAGTTTCTAATGTTGCTTTGCAGAAAAACACCATTCTGTCTACATTATCTTCAAAGAATTTTTCATCATCGTCTCTAAAAACGGTTTTTCGTTTAAAAAACTCGTCATTATCTAAAAAATATACCTGAATACGTGCTCCAGGCAACGAAGCAACTTTGATTATTAAAGGATAGTCGTCGTCATCAATAATAATATTGATACCTGAAAGACGAACTACCTCATGTAAACGGTTTCTACGTTCATTAATAATACCAAAACGTGGCATCAATACTCGAACCTCAATTCCACTGTCGTTTATAAATGGTGCTAGTCTTTTTACAATATTTCCTGCCTCAGAAATCACCAAATATGGATCCATTTCTTGAGTAACATATAACAATTTTTTCTTTTCCATGCGCCGCTTTTTCTAAATTATTTAAAAATTATGCTTAATTAGTGTGCAAAGGTACGCATTTAAAGTGGTATAATTGTTTTCGAAATAGACATAAAATGAGATTTTAAGTATTCTTTACACTTGCTTTAATGTTTGTTTAAATGATGCTTACACTTACTTTTAATAAATAAATCAGAGTTTAAAAAATGTAAAATTAACGGAAATGAAAATTTTTCAAACAGTGCTTGATTTGCAAAAATATTTACTAGAAATCAATCAGTTGCATAATAAGAAAATAGGATTTGTGCCAACAATGGGTGCCTTGCATCAAGGTCATCTTTCTCTGATTGAGCAATCTAAACAACATACCGATTTTACGATTTGCAGCATATTTGTAAATCCTACGCAGTTTAATGATAAAAAAGACTACGATAAATATCCAATTCAGATTGATAAAGATCTGGAAATGTTGCTGGCTGCCAATTGCGATATTGCATTTTTACCAACTGTAGAACAGGTTTATCCAACTGGAACGCTTGATAAAATTAATATTGATTTGGGGTTTGTTGGAAAAACATTAGATGCAGAACATCGTCCAGGCCATTTTGAAGGTGTGCTGCAAGTGGTGAAGCGTTTGTTGGATATTGTGCAGCCAGACGTGCTTTTTCTTGGACAAAAAGATTATCAGCAATGCATGGTGTTGACACGTTTGGTAGAGCATTTTCAATTACCAGTTGAAGTGAAGATTTGCGAAACATTACGCGAAAACGATGGTTTAGCAATGAGTTCGCGTAATGCTCGATTAAACGAAGATGACAGAAAAATTGCCGTAAAATTATCACAAGCATTATTTTATATAAAAGAAAATATTTCCAAAATTCCGATTCAACAATTAATTGATGAACAAATTAATTTTATACAAGAAGATGATTTGATTAAGGTAGAATATTTGGTGATTGTAAACGGAAAAACATTAGAACCGATTACAGAATATGATGCTCAAATGCCAACTACAACGCTTGTAGCAACTAAAGTTGGCGAAGTAAGGTTGATTGATAATGTTATAGTTAGTCGTGAGTCAAAAGTTGTTAGTCATGATTAAAAAGATAAAACGTCAATTATCAATCAACTAATTCTTAATCCTTCGATAATTTGTTAATTCAGATAAATATATACCTTTACAACCAAAATTAAATACATGTTCGTACACGTTTTTAGAGCAAAACTGCACAGAGTAGTAGTTACAGAAGCCAATTTAAATTACATGGGTAGCATCACAGTAGATGAAAATTTATTGGATGCTTCAGGCATTTTTCCGAATGAGAAAGTGCAAATTGTAAACATCAACAATGGAGAACGATTTGAAACCTATGTAATAAAAGGTGAACGAGGTTCGGGACAAATTTGCCTAAATGGACCAGCGGCACGTAAGGTACAACTTGGCGACAAACTCATCGTAATTGCTTATGGAATGATGACGTTAGATGAAGCCAAAGATTTTACGCCAACAGCAATTTATGTAGATGAAAACAATCAGCAAGTAAAACATTAATGGTACTTTCGTTTGTATGAATAATATTAAAACAGTCATAAAAATTTTATTTTCCCTTGGTTTAGGTATTGGTTTAATTATTTGGTTTTGGGATTCAATGTCTGAATCAGACAAAGCTGAAACTATCAATGCATTCAAAAGAGCCAACTATTTTTGGGTAATTTTAGCACCTTTAATTGGTTTCATTGGAAACTTTATTCGCACACAACGTTGGCGATTAATGCTTCGTCCATTAGGTTATAATCCAAATTATTGGAATACATTTCACTGTGTTATGGTGATGTATTTTTTCAACTTATTTGTACCACGTTTAGGTGAAGTTACACGATGTAGTTTTTTAGCGCAATACGAAAAAGTTCCAATTGAAAAATCATTAGGCACCATGGTTACTGAACGTTTGATTGATGTACTATGTTTAGGTGTAGTTTTTTTATTGATTATTTTATTTCTAGGAAAAGAAAATTACGATTCGTTAAGTACTAATTTTTCCTTACTAACCAAAGGATTTGGTGGAGGCACTTTTACAATGATTTTAAAATATTCAATTCCAGTTTTATTCATACTTGGCATTGCAGCTTTTTCAATTTATTACATTCAAAAAAATGGCTTTGATAAACTAGTTGAATTGATAAGAAATAAAATAAAAGATTTGTTGACATCGATCATTTCAGTTAAAGATATTAAAGAAAAACCTCAGTTTATTTTATTAACTATCAGTATGTGGGTTTCATATTTAGTAATGTTTTACATTAATTATTTGGCATTGCCAGAAACCAATCATTTGCCATTTATTTCTGCGTTAGTATGTTTGCTTTTTGGCTCATTTGCTGTAATAATAACACCTGGTGGAATCGGTGTTTTTCCGATAATTATACAAATGGTATTAGTTTCTTTTAAAGTAAATCCAAGTATTGCATTAGCCATTGGAATGATTGCTTGGTCTGTACAAACATTAGGTGTTTTAATTGGTGGTATGCTATCGTTAATCTTATTGAATGTAATCAATAAAAAGCAAAATGCTGTAGTTGTTGAATAATTCATCTAAAATAATTTTTGATTTAGAAACTTTTCTTACTTCTTTTGAAAGAAAAAATAAAATTATTGTCTTTACAAATGGTTGTTTTGATTTGTTGCACAAAGGTCATTTGCATGTATTAAACGAAGCAAAAAAACACGGCGATATTTTAATAGTTGCAGTAAACAATGATGCTTCCGTAAAAAAACTAAAAGGTGAAACGAGACCAATTGAAAATTTGGAAACTCGATTAAAAAATCTTTCAAAATTAGATACGATTGATTTCCTAATTTCTTTCTCAGAAGAAACACCAATTCGATTAATTGAAAAAATAAAACCAACTATTTTAATAAAAGGTAGCGATTATAAAAAAGAAAATGTTGTTGGAAAAGAATTTGCACAACAAGTTGTTATTGTTTCGTTGTTAGAAGGTTTTTCTACTACTAATCAAATCAACAAGTAAAACTATTTAAATTATTCAAATACAACAACGCCAATCCCTTCTGTTGAAGATGGCCAACTTGGTGTGCGCAAAATTCGTCCGTTAAAATTATACGTATTGGTTTGATTTAAAACAACTGGAAAATAAAAATCTATACCTTTTAACGATTGAAAACTATTAAACAATGCGATAGAAGTTGTATCAGAGTTTCTGTTGTTGTTTGAATCATATAAAAACATGGCTACCGTATTTAATTCTGGAGCAGTAAAAGTATTTGAATTTAATGAAATACCATTAACAGACAAATTGTCTCTGCCTAACCAAAGAGCTTTAGATGCACTGTAAAAAATTCCAATTGCTTTTGAACTGGAAACAGTAATTACATTACTTAAAACCAAATTAAATATACTATTTGATTGTGGATATAATCTTAAGTAAACAAGATGGTCTGAGTGTTTAAATGGCTCTCTGTAATAATGCAATGCACGATCTCCAGGTTTGCCTGTAGATACTTTAAATTCATAGTATGATGAAGGATTTACCTTCATCGGACCCCAAGTATTGTCTGCATTTGCAATAAATGTTTTTATAGGTGATGTTGTTTTTCTGAAACCAGTTAAAGGATCTACTTCATACACTTCTACTTTTGAGCCAGCACCACTATTATTTTCTACAAAAGAAACTACCTTGCCTGATATTTCAGGATTACCTTCATTTGTTACTTCTAGTTGATTTGGTAAATTTCCAGTAATTAATTTATAAATTTCAGTAAAGGTTTCATTACATGCTGCAATTTCATTATGGTCTTTGTTTTGTATAATTACATTCTTTGCACGAACAATTGAGTCTCCATTTGTTACAACATAATCGGTATTTGGCCAAATATTTAAAGTTGGAAGTGTTGATGTTGGAAATCCATTTCTATTTGTAATATATGGTGCTATCAAAGAAACTGTTGCAATTTGTTTTACATACTCGCTGTTTTTACAGAAATTGAAAGACAAGCCACCGCCTAATGAATGACCTACTAAATGTACTTTTGATTGACCAGTTTGCACCAATATATTTTCAATAAATTCATTAAGTGGAGCAATATTTGTAGTTTGTCCACCAATAGTATTCCAATCGTACGTAAATATCATATTAGCTGGATAGCCATTTGATGTAAACCTTTTTGCAATCCATTCATAAGAATCACCACTTCCAAGCAATCCATGAACAAAAACTATAGGGACAAAGTCTTGGTTTTTATTTGATTCTTTTTTACAAGAAAAAATAAAAAAAATAGAAATAATTGTTAGGATTGTATTCTTAATTTTCATAAAGTATTTATAAACTACAAAAGTAATTCAAAAAAGTTGTAAAAACAGATGGTGTTTTTTGTAAATAAACGTAATATTTTAGAATAAATTCTAACAGTAATGACACAATTGCTGTTAAGTATAAACTTAAAATCGTATTTTCGCATTCTCAAAAAATTACAAAAATGGATTTCAAACTTACCGAAGAACATCTGCAAATTCGCGAAATGGCGCGCAATTTTACGCAAAAAGTATTAAAACCAGGTGTTATTGATCGTGACCGTGACATGATTCATCCAACAGAATTTATAAAACAAATGGGTGAATTGGGTTTTATGGGTATGATGGTAAATCCGAAATATGGTGGTGGTGGAATGGATACTGTTTCATACTGTATTGCAATGGAAGAAATCTCTAAACTAGATGCATCTTGTTCAGTTGCGATGTCTGTCAACAATTCCTTAGTTTGTTGGGGTTTGGAAGCGTATGGAACAGAAGAACAAAAAGAAAAGTATTTAACACCATTAGCAAAAGGCGAAAAATTAGGCGCGTTTGCATTAAGCGAACCAGAAGCAGGCAGCGATGCTACCTCACAAAAAACAACGGCAGAAGATAAAGGTGATTACTATTTATTAAACGGCACTAAAAATTGGATTACCAACGGCGGAAAAGCAGATACTTATTTAGTGATTGCGCAAACGCATCCTGAAAAAGGACATAAAGGTATCAATGTATTAATAGTAGAAAAAGGAATGCCAGGTTTTGCAATTGGTGCAAAAGAAGATAAATTAGGCATTCGTGCATCAGACACACATTCATTATTATTTACTGATGTGAAAGTGCCGAAAGAAAATAGAATTGGCGAAGATGGTTTTGGTTTTAAATTTGCAATGAAAACCTTAGAAGGTGGCAGAATTGGAATTGCAGCGCAAGCATTAGGCATTGCAGCAGGTGCGTATGAATTAGCAGTTGAGTATTCAAAAGTGCGTAAAGCATTTGGAACGGAAATTTCTAATCACCAAATTATACAATTTAAGTTGGCAGATATGGCAACTGAAATAGAAGCAGCGCGATTATTAGTTTATAAAGCAGCATGGTTAAAAGATCAACATAAAGATTACGCAGTGGCATCTGCAACTGCCAAATTATTTGCATCAGAAGTAGCGATGAAAGTAACCACAGAAGCAGTACAAGTGCATGGTGGTTACGGTTATGTAAAAGAATATCATGTAGAACGATTAATGCGTGATGCAAAAATTACTCAGATCTACGAAGGCACTTCAGAAGTACAACGCATTGTTATTTCGCGTGGTGTTTTAAGCGGAAAAGTATAGAGAAAGTAATAAGGGTAAAAAGTTATTAGTTATAAGTAGGTTTTTTCTAACTACTAATAAACTTATGACTCACGACTAAATAGGAGACGTGTCCGAGTGGTTGAAGGAGCACGCCTGGAAAGTGTGTATATGGGAAACTGTATCATGAGTTCGAATCTCATCGTCTCCGCAAAAATGCAAAAACTGATAAGGTATAAACTTTATCAGTTTTTTTTATATTAATTACATAGCTTATTTTTTTATCTTTATAATTATGGAAAATAGAATAGCAAAATTCTGCAACATCATCGCATTATTATTTACATTAAATAGTTTTGCAGAAAACAATACAAACAGCACAGCAAAAGAAGTAGTGTTGTATCCTCAAGGTGCACAAGTAACACGCATAGCAAAAGTAGAACTAAAGAAAGGTAAAAACGAAATCGTGATTGCTAATCTTTCACCTTTTATGAACACAAGCAGTATACAAGTAAATGGAAATGGAAACTTTACCATTGCTTCTATTGCTCATAAATATAATTTTCTAGAAGAAGAACAAAAGAAAAACCAATTAACAAATTTGAAAGCAAGAGTTGATTCTTTAGAAAATGAAATTAATATTCAGAATGCGTATTTAACGGTCGCTATTGAACAGGAAAATATGTTAATTAAAAATCAATCGATTGGTGGTGCAAATGTTGGTGTTAAAACAATGGATTTAAAAGAAGCAGTAGAATACCAAAAACAAAAAATGACTGAATTAGAATTAGAGCAAGTAAAACTAAATAGTAAAATAACATCACTAACACTGCTGAAAGATAAATTTGAAAAACAAGCAACTGCTACAAAATCATTATCTACCAAAACCACTAGTGATATTGTTATTACTATTAACAGTAATGAAAGTATAAATACTGAATTGAAGATTTCTTACTTTGTTTCGGAAGCAAAGTGGTTACCTTATTATGACGTGAAAGTGAAGAATATAAATTCACCTATCGACTTTTCATACAAAGCAAAAATCTCGCAATCTACTGGTGAAGAATGGAAAGATGTGATGTTGACTTTATCTACATCAGAACCAAAATTAACAGCACAAAAACCTTATTTGCAAAAATGGAATTTGCATTTAAATGATTATTCAAACAATAATTATTACACTTCTAATTTAGATGTTTCAGGTTTGCCTCAATATAATTTTGTACAGGGAAAAGTAAACGATGTAAGCACTGGTGAAGCATTAATTGGTGTAAATGTAACTTTAAAAGGCACTACAATCGGAACAGTAACAGATATTGATGGAAACTACGCTTTAGAAATTCCGAATGGCTCGAAAATACTGGTGTTTAGCTATGTTGGATATTCTAATGTCGAAAAGCCAATTGCAAGCAGTATGGTAAATACTGTTATGCAAAGTGAAGGTAATTTATTAGAAGAAGTTGTTGTAAGTGGTTTGTCAATTAAAAGAAAGAAAAAATCATTATCTTTTTCATCTAGTAATGATTGGAATGATAAAACAGAAGGAACAAATGCAGTAGAAACAGAAGAAACATACACGCCAATTGATGTAAATTTTAACATCAAAACGCCTTATACAATTATTAGTGATGGCAAAATAAATTCGGTAGATATTAATTCTTACGATGTGCCTGCAACTTATAAATATTATGCAATTCCAAAATTAGATAAAAGTGCATTTTTAACAGCATTCTTATCTAATTGGACAGACTTAAATTTATTACCTGGCGAAGCAAATTTGTATTTCGAAAATACTTACGTTGGCAAATCTGTTATCAATCCTGATATAACAGAAGATACTTTAGAAATATCTTTAGGTAGAGATAAAAATGTAATTGTAAAACGTGAATTGGTAAAAGATTTTTCTAAAAAACAATTAATTGGCAACAATAAAATTGTAAATAAAGCTTGGCAAATCTCAGTAAAAAATAATAAAAAACAACCTATTGAAATTATAGTACTAGATCAATTTCCAATATCAACACAAAAAGAAATTTCTGTAGAACAGATAGAAAAAAGCAATGCTGAATTAGCTGAAGAAACTGGAATTTTAAAATGGAAATTATTTATTGAGCCAACTGTAGAAAAGAAAGTACAATTAAAATATGCTGTAAAATATCCAAATGGTGATTATTTAAAATTAGAATAATGTTCCCAAATACAAAGACATAATTAATGAAAATTATAAAAATAATGAGAGATATTACCTTGAAAATATCAAATATAATTTGAAAATTTCAAGGTTGTTAAAATGAATTAATAATAAAAAACGCCACGAATTTTCGTGGCGTTTTTTATTAGACCATCAAGGTTTTTAAAACCTTGATGGTCTGTTATAATTAAATTATCCAGCAGCGTGCATTTTAATTAAGTTCAACGCAGAACCTGCAATGAACCAACCAATTTGTTGTGCATTATAAGAATGTGCAACTTCAAAACTATCTGTACTTCCATCTTTATGATTCAATACAATTGTTAAGTTTTTGCCTGGTGCAAATTCCGTTAAACCAACAATATCAATCGTGTCATTTTCTTGTATTTTTTCGTAGTCTTCTTTATTTACGAAAGTCAATGCTAACATACCTTGTTTTTTGAGGTTTGTTTCGTGAATACGTGCAAATGATTTTACAACAACGGCACGAACACCTAAATGACGTGGCTCCATAGCTGCATGTTCACGAGAAGAACCTTCGCCATAGTTTTCATCACCAAATACAATAGAACCTAAACCTGCTGCTTTGTAAGCACGTGCTGTTGCAGGTACTGCACCATATTCACCTGTTAAAGCATTTAAAACAGTATCTGTTTTGTCATTGAATGCATTTACTGCACCAATCAACATGTTATTAGAAATATTATCTAAATGACCACGATATTTTAACCAAGGACCAGCCATAGAAATATGGTCAGTTGTACATTTTCCTTTAGCTTTAATTAATAATTTCAATCCTTTTAAATCTGTATTTTCCCAAGGTGTAAAACCAGCTAATAATTGTAAACGATCCGATGTTTCACTCACGATTACATTTACAGAAGAACCATCTTCTGCTGGTGCTTGATAGCCAGCATCTTCAACAGCAAAACCATTTGGTGGTAATTCAAAACCTGTTGGTTCATCTAATTTTACTTGTTCGCCGTTTTCGTTGGTTAACGTATCTGTTAATGGATTGAAATCTAAACGACCAGCAATGGCTAATGCTGTCACCAATTCTGGTGAACCTACAAATGCATAGGTGTTTGGATTGCCATCGGCACGTTTTGCAAAGTTTCTGTTAAAGGAGTGAACGATGGTATTTTTCTCACCTTTTTCAGCACCTTCACGGCTCCATTGTCCGATACATGGTCCGCAAGCATTTGCGAAAACATTAGCACCAATTTCATCAAACAATTTAATAAAACCATCTCTTTCTATGGTATAACGTACTTGTTCAGAACCTGGTGTAATCGTAAACTGTGCTTTCGATTTTAATCCTTTTTCTTTTACTTGTTTTGCTAAAGATGCTGCACGAGAAATATCTTCATAAGAAGAGTTCGTGCAAGAACCAATTAAACCTACTTTAATATCTAGAGGCCAATCGTTTTTAATAGCTTCTTCTTTTAATTTTGAAATTGGTGTTGCTAAATCTGGCGTGAAAGGTCCGTTTAAATGTGGCTCTAACGTATTTAAATCAATTTCGATAACTTGATCGAAATATTTTTCTGGTTCAGCGTAACATTCAGCATCAGCATTTAAATAGGATTTGATGGTGTCTGCTAAAGCAGCCACATCAGCTCTTCCAGTTCCAACTAAATATCTTGACATTGAATCATCATATCCAAAAGTAGAAGTTGTTGCACCAATTTCAGCACCCATATTGGCAATGGTTCCTTTTCCAGTACAAGACATTGCAGTAACACCTTCACCAAAATATTCAACAATCGCACCAGTTCCACCTTTAACGGTTAAAATACCAGCTACTTTTAAAATCACATCTTTTGGTGAAGTCCAACCGCTTAATTTACCTGTTAATTTTACACCAATTAATTTTGGCCATTTCAATTCCCAAGGCATACCAGCCATCACGTCCACAGCATCAGCACCACCAACACCAATGGCAATCATACCTAAACCACCAGCATTGACTGTGTGTGAGTCGGTACCAATCATCATTCCACCAGGAAATGCATAATTTTCTAATACTACTTGATGAATAATACCAGCACCTGGTTTCCAGAAACCAACACCATATTTATTAGAAACTGAAGCCAAGAAATTATATACTTCGTTGTTGGTATTAATAGCATCTTGTAAATCTTTATCAGCACCAATTTTTGCTTGAATTAAGTGATCTGCGTGTACAGTAGATGGAACCGCAACTTTCTTTTTGCCAGCTTGCATAAATTGCAATAAAGCCATTTGAGCTGTTGCATCTTGCATAGCCACACGATCTGGAGCAAAATCTACATAAGATTTTCCACGTGCAAAATTTTCTAAATTTTGCGATTCGTGTAAGTGTGCAAATAAAATTTTTTCTGCTAAGGTTAAAGGTCTATTTAAAAGTGCTTTAGCTTTGTCCACTTTTGCAGGAAACGCTGCATAGACTTTTTTAATCATATCCAAATCAAAAATCATGGAAATAGTATTTAAAAGATTAGAAAATAAGATTTAAAATCGAGCGCAAAGGTACGGTTTTTTCAATTAAAATGTTCTATAAATATTAATTTAGAATTGGTGAAAATAGTTCCAATAAAATGAAGATTTTATGATTTTTTATGGATTTCCGTAATTATTTGCGTTAAAGTTAGAAATTTTAAATAAATAAATTTATTTATTTAAAAAGTCGAAAAAAATCTAAAAAATATTTTTTTTCAAAATAAAATCTGCAATTCTTTTATTTACTAATTTGCTTGCGTGTGCATCGAAGTTGTTGACTACTTTGTCCTCAACTTTTAAATCTTTGGATAGTGAATCCACATTTATAGTTTCTACAGATTTTGAAGCAACATAATCTAACATAAATTTTGCATGTGTATTGAACGGATTTTTTTCATCTACAATAAAAAGTGGAAAAGCTATAAAAAACAATTTTATATGATTTTCTGAACAGTAATTAATAATTAAATCGCAGTTTTGTAAATGTTCTTTTATTAATTCTTTATTTTTGATTCCGTTCGATAAACCATCTAAATAATTTTGTGTGTCTTTGTGAGGCACCGACCAATACATGTAGTTAAATAAAAAACTTCCTGTCACTATTTTTCTAATAATGCTATTTACATCATTATAAAGGTCGAATGAATAACTATAACCATATTTTTGAAGCAATTCATCTATATCATTTGAAAAATATTGCCAGAAAACAATGTTTGGTTTTATTGGTGCAAAGGTTAGAATTTTTGTTTCTTGTAAAGTGGCAATTCCGTTTATACCTAAATTATACACGTTATAATTTGGCAATGCTTTTTTGACAATATCACTATACCTATCTTCAATATTGTCGATGCCATGACCTTCCGTAAAGGAATCACCAATAAAAAATATAGTTTTGTTATTTGCGTTATGTTGAATCGTTTTATCTCTAAAACCATTAGCATTTATTGGATTCCAGTATTTCGTTTTCCATAATTTTCCTGCATATGAATATCCAATTGCATGGCTTTTTGTTTTAAAAGAAAAATACAATTCGAATACATAAAAAATAGTTATAGAAATAATTACAGAGAAAAGTTTTGCTTTTGTGTTTTCAGATAGTTTTAAATTTTGACCTATAAATTTTCTGTATGAAAATAAACTTAGTACAATTAATAAAATCAAATAAATTCTGATATTCAATATAATTCTTTGCAATTCAATAATATTATCTGTAGACGCAAATTGATTTGAAGTTGTATTAAACAATGCATAGTTTAATATAATTAATAAAAATGAAATGAATATAATTTGAATATGCTTCATGAATTTATATTGTAACAAAGATAAAAAAATATAAATAGTAAGTAATATTTCTACTTCAATTACTACCAATATCTATTATCTTTAACACATGAACTTTTTTGAGGTTTTACTTTTAGCATATCGTTCTGTACGAACTAATATTGTTCGTACTATAATTACATGCTGTATTATTGGTTTTGGAATTATGGCATTAGTTGGTATTTTAACGGCTGTTGACGGACTTAAAAGTTATTTGGCAAAAAGTTTTAGTAGCATGGGTGCTGGAACGTTTAAAATTAGAAATAGAAGTTTGGGTTTTAATTTAGACAGCGATGACGAAACTGCACCTAAGGTTTTTCGCAGTATTTCATATTTAGAAGCGCAAGAATTTAAAAGTAAATTTAATGAAAAGTATGCAACATCCATACAGTATATAGGCAATCAAGGAAGCACGGTGAAGTATAATAACCTCAAAACGAATCCGAATATTATTGTGTTCGGTTCTGATGAAAATTACCTGAGTAATGAAAGTTATACATTAATAAAAGGTAGAAATTTTACAGCCACAGAATTGTCCACAGGTAGTAACGTTGTAATACTTGGCTTCACAGTAGCGAAAAAATTATTTGGTAAAACTTATTCGATAGACGATAAAATTGTGCGCATTGATGATGTTAAATACAAAGTAATTGGTGTTTTGGATGAAAAAGGTTCTAGTTTTATAACAACTGACAATATGGTGCTGGTTTCTTTGATGAAAGCTCGACAAGTGTATCCACAAGAAAATCCATCTTATGTAATAAGCGTAAAAGGAAGTGATCCAGAAAATATGAAACCAGCTCAAGAAGAGGCAATTCTTGTAATGCGTAATATTCGAAATTTGCATCCTGGTGAAGAAACGAATTTTGATATTTTAAAAAGCGATAGTATTTCTGGAATGTTTGTAGAGAAAATGAGTTATGCTACTATGGCTGGTTTTATAATTGGTATCATCACATTGATTGGCGCAGCAATTGGTTTAATGAATATAATGTTGGTTAGTGTTACTGAACGTACCAAAGAAATTGGCACATTGAAAGCCATTGGTGCCAATAAGAAAACTATACGTTTACAATTTTTATTAGAAGCAATTGTAATTTGCCAACTTGGTGGCGCACTTGGTATTATATTAGGAATTGCAGCTGGAAATGCTGTTTCATTGTCTATTGGCGGCGCATTTATTATACCTTGGTTATGGATTTTGGTTGGCGTTTCTTTTTGTTTGATTGTTGGATTGATTTCTGGAATTTATCCGGCTTTTAAAGCATCTAATTTAGATCCGATTGAAGCGTTGCGATACGAGTAATATAGACCTTCAAGGTTTTTGAAAACCTTGAAGGTCTATAAATAAAAAAACGCCGAACTTTCGTTCAGCGTTTTTTTAATTTAAGAATGTTTTTCTGATTTATACTATTCAGCAATAACTTCAAATTCAATTTCAGTAGAAACTTCTTTGTATAAGTTTACATTAGCTTTGTATGTGCCAACTTCTTTTACTTCGCCAACAATATGAACTTTCTTTCTGTCGATAGTAAGGTCGAATTGTTTTTTCAATGCTTCAGCAACCTGAATATTAGTTACACTTCCGAATAATTTTCCGCTTGTACCAGCTTTTGAGCCAACTACAATTTTAGAAGCTTTCAATTTCTCAGCTAATACTTTATAATCTTCGATTAATTTAGCAATTTTTGCAGATTGTTGTTTTTTAATTTCTTCGTTGTGTTTTTTATTCGAAGCATTCGCCGTTTGAGCGAAACCTTGAGGTATTAGATAATTTCTTCCGTATCCTGGTTTTACAGAAACAACGTCGAATTTAGTACCTAAATTTTCTATATCTTTTAATAAAATGACTTCCATGATTGTGTTATTTTAAAAGGTCAGTAACATAAGGCAATATAGCTAAGTGACGCGCTTTTTTCACTGCTTGAGAAATTTTACGTTGAAATTTCAACGAGTTTCCCGTTAAACGACGTGGCAATAATTTACCTTGTTCATTAATAAATTTAAACAAAAACGCTGGGTCTTTGTAGTCAATATATTTGATACCACTTTTTTTGAATCTGCAGTATTTTTTCTTTTGCAAGCCAATCTTAGGCGAGTTTAAGAATTTGATTTCTTCGTGTGTTGCCATGTTATTGTTCTGTTTTTTTAGATTTACCACTTAATTTGTCTCTGCGTTGTTGTGCATACGCGATGCCATGTTTATCTAATTTGGTCGTTAAAAAACGCATAATGTTTTCATCGCGTTTAAATTCCACTTCAAATTTTTTGATAAACTGAGTGTCAACCTCAAAATGCAACAAACTGTAAAAACCAGTTGTTTTTTTCTGGATTGGATAAGCTAACTGCTTAATTCCCCAATCTTCTTTGTGAACCACATTTCCGCCAGCTTTTTCAATAAGATCTGCGTACTTTTTTACGGTTCTTGTGTACTCTTCATTAGAGAGAACGGGCGTTGTAATAAAAACCGTTTCGTAATTGCTCATAATTGTTAATAATTTTGATTTAAAAATATCCGTTCCGAATCTTCGGAATTTCGGACTGCAAAGATAGTGATTAATTAGCTAATTTGGAAAAGAGTTGATTTGAAAATGATGGTTTTATGTTAAATTTTTGTGTTTATTGGTTTGTTTTTCGTCAAATTTTACTTTTTTAATTACTAAACACAAAAAAACTGCCAATATATTTCGGCAGTTTTCTATTTTAATATTATTAATCATTCATCGAAAAATCAATTCTGTTCTTCTTTGGCTTTTTTAGCTTTAGGTTTTTTCTTGATTTCAAATTTAAGTTTTTCTTTACTTTCATCTAAATCTACAGAAATCAAATCGCCTTCTGCAATATTTGTATTCAAAATTTCTTCTGCCAAAGGGTCTTCTACATGTTTTTGAATAGCACGATGCAATGGACGCGCGCCAAACTGCGGATCGTATCCTTTTTCTGCTAAGAAATCTTTTGCTTCTAAAGTCAATTCAATATTGTAACCTAATGTTTCTAAGCGTTTGTAAACACCAGCCAACACAATATCAATGATTTTGTGAATTTCTTCTTTTCCTAAACTATTAAATACAATCACATCATCAATTCTATTTAAAAATTCTGGTGAAAATGTTTTTTGCAACGCTTTTTGAATTACACCTTTCGATAAATTATCAGCATTATCTTTTACTGCAGTTGTAGTGAAACCAACACCTGTTCCAAAATCTTTCAACTGTCGAACACCAATATTCGACGTCATAATGATAATGGTATTTTTGAAATCGATTTTTCTACCTAAACCATCTGTTAATTGACCGTCATCCAATACTTGCAATAAAACGTTGTAAACATCAGGATGTGCTTTTTCAATCTCATCTAATAAGATAACAGAGTATGGTTTTCTGCGTACTTTTTCAGTAAGCTGTCCACCTTCTTCATAGCCAACGTATCCTGGAGGCGCTCCAATTAATCTTGAGATAGAAAATTTCTCCATGTATTCGCTCATGTCAATTCTAATTAAAGAATCTTCTGTGTCGAACATGTAACGTGATAATGCACGTGCTAATTCTGTTTTACCTACACCGGTTGGTCCTAAGAAAATGAAAGTACCAATTGGTTTTTTCGGATCTTTTAAACCAACTCTGTTTCTTTGAATTGCTTTTGTGATTTTTTCTACTGCTTCATTTTGCCCGATCACTTGTTTTGTAAGGTCGGCATTCATTTGCACCAGTTTTTTGCTTTCACTTTGTGCCACACGTTTAACAGGAATGCCTGTCATCATGGCCACAACTTCAGCAATATCTTCGTCAGTTACAGGAAAGCGTTTTGTTTTAGCATCTTCTTCCCATTGTACTTTAGCTTGCTCTAATTGTTCTTGCAATTTCTTTTCAGAGTCGCGTAAACGAGCAGCTTCTTCGTAACGTTGATTTTTTACAACCTGGTTTTTTTCTTCTTTTACTTTCTCTATTTCTTCTTCTAAATGCGTAATGTTTTCAGGAACATGAATGTTTTTTAAATGAACACGCGCTCCAACTTCATCTAAAACATCTATTGCTTTATCTGGTAAAAAACGATCAGTTATATATCTTGTGCTTAGCTGAACACAAGCTTTTATTGCATCTTCGCTGTATTCTACATTATGATATTCTTCGTAACGAGATTTTAAATTCGTTAAAATAATCAATGTTTCTTCAGGTGTTGGCGGGTCAACAATTACTTTTTGGAAACGTCTGTCTAATGCGCCATCTTTTTCAATATATTGACGATATTCATCTAACGTAGATGCGCCGATGCATTGCAATTCGCCACGCGCCAATGCTGGTTTGAAAATATTAGATGCATCTAAAGAACCAGTTGCACCACCAGCACCAACAATCGTATGTATTTCATCAATAAATAAAATTACATCGCGATTTTTTTCCAATTCCGTCATGATGGCTTTCATACGTTCTTCAAATTGTCCGCGATATTTTGTGCCTGCTACTAATGCAGCCAAATCTAATGATACCACACGTTTGCCAAATAAAACGCGTGATACTTTTCGTTGAATTATACGCAACGCTAAACCTTCAACGATAGCAGTTTTACCAACGCCTGGTTCACCAATTAAAATTGGATTATTTTTCTTTCTTCTAGATAAAATTTGTGATACACGTTCTATTTCAGTTTCACGTCCAACAATAGGGTCGAGTCGACCTTCTTCTGCCAAACGCGTAATATCACGACCAAAATTATCTAAAACCGGTGTATTTGATTTAGATGTTGACTTTTTGGCAGTTGATTGTCCTGCGCCAGCACCTTGACCGCCAAATCCACCACGAGCTCGTTCATCTTCTTCACCATCATCAAATGGTTCATTTGGCATTTCATCTGTGAAATCTGGTAAGTCTTTTTCGTTTTGCATAAAGTCTAATTCTGCTCTGAAAACTTCGTAATTAATGTCCCATTTATTTAATAGTTGAGTTACGATGTTTTCTTTGTTTTTTAAAATGGATAATACTAAGTGTTCTGTTCCTACGGTTTCTTGTTTCATTGATTTTGCTTCCAATAATGTTATTTTGAGCACTTTTTCTGCTTGTTTGGTGAGTGGCAAACTATTAACGTTTCCTGGCACAGTGGTTACTCTGTCTTTTATTGCGTCTTCAACTTTCTTACGAAAAAGTTGAATGTCAATAGTTAATGAACGTAATACTTTTATTGCCATGCCATCACCTTCACGAATGAGACCTAACAACAAATGTTCGATGCCAATTTGGTCATGCTTTAATCGAAGTGCTTCTTCGCGACTATACGAAATAACTTCTTTTACTTTTGGTGAAAATTTTGCTTCCATAATGTGTTTCTTTCAAATAGGTTGCCAAGTGGTAAAACATGACATTGTTACATAATTCAAAACGTTGTTTGTATATGATAAATGTAAAACGCTTTTTTTACTTTTTAATCTTTTTTTTGCACAATTGCTGAATATCTTTCGATATTAACATAAAAACGACGAAAAAGATTTTTTTTATGATAGAAAGATGCAAAAAAGTTGAATTTAGTTGTTTCATTTTTTTAATACTAAACAAAATATGATCGGACAACTTGGTGTCGTCTGTCCATATTTTATGTATGTTGTCGGACGACATTTAGTCGTCCGACAACTGTTCTTATTTGACTAAATCTTAGTAATCAAAATTCTCCAAAAAATAAGTGTAAAAACAAATGCGAATTTCAAGTAAATAATTCTATTTTTGTTCAAGGTTGAGAACTATCCAAATATGCATTTTATTCAATAAAATAGGATATTTCTGATTATCATAATTAAAAACAATAAAAAAATAAGGTATGAAATTTAGTGTTGACAAACAAGATGGTTTAGTAATATATGAGTTGTTAGAAGAAAAATTAACTTCTTTAAATGCACCAATTTTAAAATCAGAATTAGTATTGGCAAATGCTGAAGGTTATAAAAATGTAGTAGTGGATTTAGACAAAGTAAGATTTGTTGATTCTTCTGGTTTAAGTGCTTTGTTAATTGGACATCGTTTGTGCAAAGACGAGAAAGGTATTTTTGGTTTATGCGGTTTGAATGATACTGTAAAAAATCTGATAAAAATTTCTCAGTTAGAAGATGTATTGCATGTTTATTCTACACAACACGATGCAATAAACGCAATAGAAAAGAAGAAGAAAAAGTAAATAGTTAAAAGGTATTTGTTATAAGTTATTCGAAAATAAACTTAAACTTATAACGCATAACTTATAACCTTAACTCAGACCTTGAATTTTACAGTTACCATATTAGGAAGTAATTCCGCAATTACCAATCATGGACGAAATCCAACGTCGCAAGTAATAACTATAGGAAATCATGTTTTTTTGATGGATTGTGGCGAAGGTACACAACAACGCATGTTGCAATATAAAGTAAAGTGGTTCTCAATACGTCATATATTTATCTCACATTTGCATGGTGATCATTATTTTGGTTTGATTGGTTTATTGACAACCTATAATTTATTGAAACGAACTGAACCGCTCACAATATTTGCACCTGCTTTGTTAAAAGATATTATAGAATTACAATTAAAAGCAAGTGCCACAACAATTAATTACGAACTAAACTTTGTGGCAACCAACGACAATGATTTTTATATTGTATTTGAAAATGAAAACGTTCAAATTTGTTCGTTCCCATTGGTGCATAAAATTCCGACAACAGGTTTTTTATTTAAGCAAAAAGAAGGCGAGCGAAAATTATTAATTGAAAAATTAGAAGGTTTTGATATTGATAAAAATGAGTATAAATTGCTCAAAAAAAATCAAGATATAAAAGATAAAAATGGCAATATAATAAAAGCCGAAGATGTTACTGAAGCACCACATGCTGCACGTTCCTATGCATTTTGTAGCGATACGATGTATAGTGAACGAATATTAGATTTTATTAAAGATGCAGATTTGGTGTATCACGAAGCAACGTATTTGCATGATTCATTGGATAGAGCCAATGAAACCAAGCATTCAACTGCATTGCAAGCAGCAACTATTGCGCAAAAAGCCGCAGCAAAAAAATTAATTATAGGTCATTTTTCTTCCAGATATTTAGATCTTTCTTTTTTGTTAGAAGAAGCAAAAACTGTTTTTGAACATACAGAATTGGCAATTGAAGGTGCTATTTTTGAAGTCTAAAATAATTCTTTTTTACCATAAAAAAAACACAGCAATTACGCTGTGTTTTTTTTTGATAAATTTTTCTTTTAATGAATAATATACAGTTTTCCGTAGCCATTTTTAAAGAATTTATCGATTGAACTTTGTCTTATTTCCGTAGAACTTCCATCGTTATTTCGAGTCATTACTCTGAAAAAATAAACACCATTGGCTAAGCGGTCGCCGAAGTTATCAGTTGCGTCCCATTTGTAATCGGTAATATTTGTTCCAATATGCAACGTTCCTAATTGTTCTTTAGTGATTTCTTTTACAACTTTTCCTGAGGCACTAAAAATTTGAATCACTAACTGTTCAGGTATTGTTGCGCCTGTGAGTGTAAACACAAATTGTGTAGAAGTAGAAAACGGATTTGGATAATTTAAGATGTTGGTGATGCTTGGTTTTGAATCCACTTTAAATTTGATTCGGTAATCATATTTTCCAGCATCGTTCTTACTTCTATCAACACCTTGCGCGCGAATTTCGTAGATACCATCTGCTAATATTGGTTTATAAATTAAGCGTGCTTCATTATTTTTTGCTAGATTGTTTGGGTCAGCTGGAATAAAAGTGACATCACTTTGATTGCGATAAATCTGCACTGGAATATCTGGATTATTTGGATAAAATAAATAAATCAAAAATCCAGCAGTATCATTTAGTGCTAGGAATTTATTTTCATCTTTTAATCTGAAAACAATTTCAGGATTTGCAGATACGTATTCATTATCGATAATATGTCGACCATCAAATGTAACATCTAATAATGGATTGATTCTGTCTTTTAAAACAGATACATTAAATGTTGCAAAGTTATTAAAATGGAATTGTTCTACTTGATCGTCTTCTGGATTTACTTCAATAGTAACAGAATTCAAACCAAAAAAATTGGAACCAGCAAATGGATAAGTGAAATCAATATTCATGGATTGTTTAGCGAGTAATGGACCAAATCGTTTGTAAAATATAGTGATTCTGTTAGATGCGTCTTTGATGATATATTTTACCAATAAACTATCCATCTTAATTGGAGTTACGTTTTCTACTGCAACAGTCATCGTATATGATTCACCAGCCACAATGGTGTCTCGTGTTTTTACAAAATTGATTGTTGGATTTACAACCGCTTCAGGTGCTTTGTCGTAAAATAATCGCCAATGTTGCATTTGAGGTGCTGTTCCAAGTGAATCATCGCTTGTTTGCCATTCCATTTGAACAAACGGATAACGTGCAGCATCTATATTTAAATTAACAGATGGTCCTTTTGAAATTCCACCATCTGGTGTTAACCTTAATCTAAAACCTGCAGTATCGTAGCCATATATGTCAACATTTCCATTGTCAAATGTTGGATTTTCTTTAGCAGTCCAATCCATATTAAAATCTCGCCAGTTTCTAGCTGGTCCGATTATTGGCGATTGCATAGTGCCTTTTGTCCATGTGCCACCAAATGTTAGCAGTGTATCAAGTATTGCTGGTGGAAATCTTTTAATTTGTAATGTATTAAAACTAGGATCACAAGTATGTGTAAAGAAAGTGAAAGGTACATTTGGTTCTTGGTTTCTTATTTGCGAAATACCAATTCTTTCAAATGCAGAAAATAAGGTTTGATCTGTAGTTGAAGTACTATCAGACAACCAATCATTATAAGCTACATTCCAAAAGCTGTAACCTAATACATAAGAATTACAAGGAATTGAATTTAAAAAATCTATAGCAAATTTACGTTCTTGTTTTGCTGAATAATTATTATTTGGACTTCCACCATTTGTAATAAATTCAATGACATTTAATGGATATCTAAATGACGTTCTGTCGTTGTAAGGTCCTCGTCCTGTGTTTCCAATTTGATATGTTTGCCAGTTTTTGCCAGTGTTTCCATCATATACAAAGAATATAAAACCTCTTCGTTCCCACGCATTTCTTGCAATGATGTATCCATCAAAATATGTTTCAATTGATTGGTCACTTATCATTCCATTTCTAACTTGCAAAGTACGAGTGGTACTTGGGTAGTAGAACATTCTATCTTGTTTTAATTGTAAGGTATTAAAAGCATTTTTAGAGTATTGAAAATAATGAGACTGATTCCAACCTGTTGATAATGATGTATTAAACAAAAATGAACTGTTTTTCCAATTTGCAGCGTTGTTTGGTGTTGTATCAACTGTGCCTCGCCAATAATAGACAGTATTTTGAATTTTTGTTATAGATGGTTGCCATTTTATAGTGGCACCTGGAGCGGTAATTTTTGTACTTGTTAATAAAGGACTATTGAATAATTCAGTAGTATCTATTTGAAATACATAGGTTTTTGAACTAGCAAAATTATTAGCTGTTGAGAAAACTAATTCAAAATTTGCATCATTGACAATGCAGAAATCATATGGGAAAATTGGAATAATATCGTCTGCTAAAATTAATTTTGTAACGGTAACTTCATTATTTAATTCAGAATATTCTGCAATTTTATCATCATAATCAACTTTAATTTTAAATGTATTTAAACCAGGTCCATTAATTCTATCAGAAGGAATCCACACATAAACTGTGTCGGTATTTTTTGCACTAGGCAAATTAACTGCGGTATTTTGAATTTGTCCATTTGGAAAAATACGTGTTACATTTACAGTATAATTTATAATGCCAGAATTATTTACAGCAACTGCACCTAAATTTTTTACGATAACTTTTATTAAAAAAGAATCGGAAGCAGCGTTTATATTTTGAGGTGAAAACGAAATGCTAGATTGGTCTATATAATAATCTGGTCTGAAATGAGTATTAATTCGTAAACCTGGATCACCATGATAAATCATTTGTTCTCCAATTTGCGGATTTAACTCAAATCCATTTAGTGCTAAGTTCTTAGATGTTTCTTTTAAAATATTTCCAATGTAATCATTGTACATATTTGTAGAAAAATTTTCATAAAATTTAGAAGAATAATTATTTAAACTCGATGAAACAGCATAAGTGGTTGGTGCTATGTATCCAATCGCAGCTTTGTTTGGTGTCAATACAAATCTATCACTGTATGATGGACCGCTAAATAAAGGATCACTAAAAATACTTCCAACAAAACATCCATTTGAAAGCATTAAATGATATTTTCCTTTGTTGTCAAAATGTTCTGGTTCTAAATTAAAATCTAATGTAGTTGTAGCTGAATGACCAAAGAAGGTGATTAATGAAACACCAGTATTAATGATAGAATCTAAAAAAATATTTTGTGCAATCTGAATAGGGTCGGTGCTGTTTTTGTATAAGCTAGATACCTTTCCACCAAATAGCGGACCTTCTATAGTAGGTTTGTAAATATACTCTAAATATGAACGGAAAAGTTGTTGTTCGTTGTTGTTGTTTCCACCACCTAAATGCAGTACATTTTTCATCCACATTTTATTAAATGGTGTTTGAGCAAGATTAAAGGTGTCGTTTAGATTAGTTTCATATTCCTTTACTTTATCTAAATATCCTTTTATGTCATCGCCATTAAATGCATCTAATCTGCCAACACCAATTTGAGGATAATTTAAAATTGCATTCCGAGCCATCAATAAATTATCGGATGCTGGTTCGCCATAGGTTGGCACTAAACTTCTTGGTATTACTGATGGATTTGGTGTAGTGTATACATATTCAAATCCTTTTCCAATAATAAATGCTAATTCTGGTTTTTGTGTAAATTTATCTACTGCATAATTTACAAAATTTCGGATAGCCAAAGGATGCTGAGAAATTCCATATCCAAATTGGTCAGTTAGCTCATCATAATAATAAATATTTGCATTAAAACTTCCTCCTTGTGTACTTCTTCTGTAGTTTTTATATTGTTCTAAATAATCAGTTCCATTTGAACTTGTTTTTAAATTTTTATTCGATATAATTAAATAATTTCCTTGAACTGGTGGTGAAGTAAATACTACAGATTTTATCGAAGTAATAAATGGAATTTCTGTTGTAGTTTGAGCGGAAAGGTATAAACTATCTTTTCCTAACAATGAAAAATCTAAATGAAATTTTAAAACACTATCATCTGTAGCTATATATCGTTTATTGTTTTTTAAATCATATAATACTGGTGAAGTTGATTTAGTATTAAAATTTCTAACCTCAAAATAAACTTCTGAATTTTTATTTATTCCGAATTCATATTTCGACAAATTATCAAAGTTGAGTTCTCGTGGATATTTTAATGCTATTTGACCAACTCTGTAAGTGATACTGTTAGCAGGTGTCAAAAAAATTGGTTGATTTGAAACTATATCGTTACTACTTATTGTTAAGAAGTGGTCAGATTTCTCTTGGATATTTGATGTCAATGTGGTGTCAAAGCCATTTAATTTAAAATTGATTCGTTGGAATCCTTCTGGTTTTATTAACGAAATAAATAGATATGCATTAGCACCATCTTTTTTTACACTTTTGCTCATAAAAAAATTGGTAAGTTGCAATTGGTCTTTAAACTGTATATCAATATTACCTTCACCCATATCAAAATCTGAATTATACAATTCAGAATAAAATGGTGAAGACGGAAATCCTTTAAACGTACCTCGAGTAGGATTGTATAATGTTTTATAGCAATATTCTTCTTTGTTAGGAAAAACAGATATGTCGTTTGGCTCTTGTGTTATTCGTTTGTTTATGCTAAATGGTGCCAAAGTAAGATAGAAAGTAGCACTGTCCGTATAAATACTATATCTGTCATTTGGTTGGTCATTTTTTACCTTGTAAAGAACAGAATCTGGTTTTCCATCATTTTTTTCTCCGTAAAATTCAATATAATCTGATGGTGTTAAAAGTCCAGTAGTTGAAATATATAAAGGTACTTCAACGCCATTTCTTATTAATTTAAAATCAGCACTGCGCAATTGGCTTACAGGTAACCCAAGTCCGATTAATGTGCTTTGAGAAATTCGATACAGACTTGTTTGTGCTACTTTAAATTTATAGTAGGTTGCACCGTAACTAATCCATTCATTGCCGTATGTTTCTGCTTTTGCCAACTGGCTCAAGAAAATCAAACAAAAGATATATAGTATTTTTTTCATCTTATATGTATTAAAGATTTTATTTTGGTGTTGATGGATCTGGCGTCACAGGTGTTACTTGTTCTGTTGGTGCTGGTGTAGTTTCTATTGGTGTTGACACTGGTTCAGCAATTGGAGTTGCATTAATTAGGTCAGTATTTTCTTTTCTTTTTCTTTTATTTAAACCTACCACAAAAGATACCACATGAGAATATTGATTTTCACTTGTTTTACCTACATCAGTATATGAATAATCCACAGAAACAAAACTTTTAAATCGTAGACCAACACCAATATTTGGACTTACTGTAAACACTGTTTTTCGTTTAGCATCGTTAAACATTTTCTGAAAATTATTGACACCACCTCGTAAATAAAATATTTTCCATAAACCAATTTCTATTCCAATTCGAGGATCCATACTAATCGCCTTTGAAGAAATTAATGTGTTTCTTTTTCCATCTGTAGTCATTTCAAAATCAATTTCTGCAGATAAATCTATTTTGTTTTTATAAAAAGATCTTGTGTACGATGCGCCAAACTGAATTCTTGGTAAGGTAATTTCAGTTGAACTTTTAGGAATTAAATTGTCTGTAGCTTCTAAAATCAATTTTTCTTTATCAGTAAAGCTATATTGCCAAGCATTAAAAGTGGTTGTAATATCTTTAACTGTTATGCCAATTTTCCACTCTTTAATCTGATAAATGGCACCTACATCAACTCCAAAACCCCAAGATTTTGCAAAACCACCTGCTTTATTATGAACAATTTTTGCAGTTAAGCCAAGTGATAATCCAGGTAGTAATTTTCGTGCATACGACAACAGTATACCATAATTTCCAACAGAGAAGTTGCGCACATTATCATAATTTACAGTTCCATCTGCATCAATTAAATCTAATGTATTTGGAATATTATCTACACCAAAACGCATAAAATTAATTGCAAATGCATGTTTGTTACTGTCTAACGGAAATGCAATTCCTGCATAATCAAATTTTGCCAAACCAGAAAAATATTCATTGTGCATAAAACTAAACTGAATATTGGTTTTGATATTCGTTAAGCCAGCTGGATTCCAATAACCAGCAGTCACGTCACTAACATTGGCAACTACTGCATTACCAACACCAAAATTATGCGCTCCAACGCCAATATACATAAAGTCGTTACTGTATTTCGGTGGTTTTGCTATTTGAACAGTACTAATTAGACTTAGTAAAAACAAAAGAAAAACTCTGTGACTTGCAGGAAAATTCATATTCATAAACGATGCATTAAAATAGTATTACACAAAAGTGCATAACAATACTTGTAAATTTATCAAATTTCTCGTAATAATTAGATAATATTTCGACTTTTTGCGTTGCACCTCACTTTTTTTTATTTCTTCTATAAATTCTAGTCTATAAATAACGATTTATATGCATTCTAGTTGTATTTTCGCACTTTTAAAGTATAAAAAATGAAGCAGAATTTTGTAGAAGAATTGCGTTGGCGAAAAATGTTGCACGATATTATGCCAGAAACAGAAGAATTGTTAAACAAAGAAATAGTTAGTGCTTACATTGGTTTTGACCCAACAGCAGATTCTTTAGGAATTGGAAATATGGTGCAAGTGATGACGTTGATGCATTTTCAACGTTGTGGTCATAAACCAATTGCATTGGTTGGTGGTGCAACTGGTATGGTTGGCGACCCAAGTGGAAAAAGTGCCGAACGTAATATGTTATCAGAAGAAGAATTGAATTATAATTTGGCTTGCCAAAAAAAACAAATCGAAAATTTTTTAGATTTTAATTGCGGTGAAAATTCTGCTGAAATCGTCAATAACTATGATTGGTTTAAAGATTTTTCTTTCTTAGGATTTATTCGTGATGTAGGAAAATACATCACTGTAAATTATATGATGGCGAAAGATTCCGTGAAAAACAGATTAGAAAATGGTATGTCGTTTACTGAGTTTTCATACCAGTTGGTGCAAGGTTATGATTTTTATTATTTATGGAAAAATAAAGGTGTAAAATTACAATTAGGTGGAAGCGATCAATGGGGCAACATTGTTACAGGAACTGAGTTAATTCGCAAAAAAGAAGGTGGTGAAGCATTTGCCATTACCACTCAACTTATAAAAAAAACAGATGGAACAAAATTTGGAAAAACAGAAAGTGGAAACATTTGGTTAGATGCAAAAAAAACATCACCATATAAGTTTTACCAGTTTTGGTTAAATGCAAGTGACGAGGATGTAAAAAGCTGGATTCGTGTTTTTTCTTTAAAAAATAAAGAAGAAATTGAAGCATTAGAATTAGAACATAATGCATCACCACATTTGCGCATTTTGCAAAAATGTTTAGCTGATGAAATTACTGAACGCGTGCATTCAAAATATGATTTAGAACAAGCAATAAAATCATCAGAGATACTTTTTGGAAAAGCTACAAAAGAAAATTTGGAGCAATTAAATGAAACAGAAATACTTGATATTTTTGATGGTGTTCCGACTTTTAAAATTGCAAAATCAAAAATTGAAAATGGCTTAAACATATTGGATTTATTAGCTGTTGAAGCAACTGTCTTGCCATCGAAAGGTGAAGCAAAAAAAATGTTGCAACAAAATGCAATTGCAATAAATATGGAAAAATTCTCAGATTTAAACGGAACAATAAATGCTGATTTCTTAGTCAATCAAAAATTTATTATCATCAAAAAAGGTAAGAAAGATTTTTCGTTGATTGTTGTTGAATAGATTATGTTAAACCTTGAAGGTTTTTAAAACCTTCAAGGTTTGTATAATTTATTTCTTTCTTGCAATGGTTATATAGTAATTAAATATTTGCTCTTCTTTGAATAAAATATCCTTTATAATTTCGCAGTTTCGTTTCGTTAAAAACGCATCGTATTCTTGTAAATTAAACTGATACGGATGCAAAATATCACCAGGAATTAATTGAAAGATTTTCTTCAAAAAATTATGTTTGTGTGCATCAGTAGAAATAACCAAATAGCCATTTGGTTTTAATGCTCGCACCAAATTATCGTAACATAACTCAATATTTTCTACATGATTAATTGCATTCATACAATAAATAACATCGTATTTTTCAGTTGCATTTAATTGTTCTATTGATTGATTTTGAAAGTGCGTCCACAAATATTTATCTTTGGTAAAATGTGGCAAAGCATCATATTTAACTAGCAATGGATCAATGGCATCTACACTATTTCCTTTCAATGCCATAAAAATTCCAGCAGGTCCACAACCAGCGTCTAGTATTGATTTTGATTGTGGTAATTCAATGTATTTAGTGAGTTTTAAAAGTAAATCTTGCCAATAATGATATTTCCAGCTGAGGTATTCTTTCGTATCTTTATTATGTAAATAACGTTGCCACCACTTGTATTCAAGTGATTGTGCTACTTTCCATCGCCATGTCGGATTTTCTGTCAAAAAAAATATTTGCTATAAATTTATAGTTTATAACCGACAGTAAAAAATATTGCTGGTTTTTTAATTTTTAGTGTTGCTACAGGAACTGCAGATTTCCAAAAAGATTCATTAATTGAATAGGGTATAAAAAGTTCTTTTGTATTAGTTTGCGTATATGCAATATCTACAAAAAAGTGTTCCATTCTATAACCTAAACCACCAGAATAGGTTATAACATCTGTGTTTATAGTAGTTGGTGCGGCATTTTTATCAAATGGTGAAGTTCGATATTGAATACCAGCACGCATTCTGAATTTTTGAATTTTAAATTCAACACCAGCTTTTATCGTATGAAACAGACCATACTTATTTTTAATTTGCGCATTTAAAAAATTCTCATAATCGCGTGCAGAAGCATCCGTTTGATTCAATTTAAATTTCGACACTTGCGCGTCGCTCAATTCATATTCAACAGCCACAAATCCAACTTTATGTACGTACGACGCGCCAGCACTCAAGCGCCATGGCTGAACATATTTATACGTTGATCGTCCATCTGGCGACTCACCAATTAAAATATCTGTTCTATTTGCATAATCTGCTTCCATAGTTGTTTTATAATCATCTTTCATAAACATAAAACCTGGTGTTTGAAATGCTAGTGATAATTTTAAATTTTTGATAGGTGAATATAGCACACCAATTTTTACATTAAAACCAGTTCCACGCGTTTTTAAATAGGTTTCGTTGCTGAAAGAATTTAAATTAAATGCAGAATCGCGTGTATCTGTTTCTATGAGTTTTATGCGTTCTGTATAATTAATAAACGGAATGCCAATAGATGCACCAATCGAAAATTTTGAATCATATTCGCTGGCAAAACCAATGGCAAACTCATCCATTCCACCAGTTTTTTGGATGGTATATTCTTGCAACATATTTCCGTTATTGGTTGCTGTAAAAATATTTCCTACTGAGTCAGAAGAAAGTAAATCAAGTTGATAGGCAATACTTGCATCAAAAGGATATTTTGTTTTCGCATCTTCTTCAGATGTAATAAATGTATTGTCTGAAAGTTTGTCATAATAATTATTCAACAAACTATTTTTATCATTAAATCCTTTGAAATAATATTTTTCATTAAAATTAGCTAAACGAGCAAAACTAATTCCTACTTTTAAACCATTCCATTTTTTGGTTTCGTTTTCCTTTTTATATCGATTGGCGATTGCAACACCAAAATTTGAAACTTGAAATTTTACTTTTGAATCATTTGTGTTATTACCTAAATAATTAGAATTTGATTTGTAAAAAGAAATACCAGGAGACAAGGTAATTTCTGTTGATGAAAATTTGGCCAAACCTGCAGGATTAGAATGTGTTGCAGAAATATCTGCACCAACGACACTCATCGTATTTCCAACACCAATATTTCGAGCAGTTCCTTGCAAGCTTGGTGTAGCGTATCGCAAGGCATCAATATCAGTTTGAGCAGATGCTTTTAAAATAAAAATTGCAAGTAAGCCAAATATGACTATTAAATTCTTCATCTTGATAAATTAAATAAACTATTTCGGACGCGTACTAATTTTTACACCACCAGAATTTGAATTAGAGTTGGAATTTGAATTATTATTATTGGATGGTGTAGAATTCCACGACTTATTTTCTTTTGGTGCTGGTGCGTTGTTCGTATTGTTTTTATATTGATACACATTCGGTGCTTCTTTCGTGGTGTTATTAGTTGGTTGTTGGTTGTTCCATTTTTTCTGTGTAGATGAATTATTATTTGAATTAGAACTTCCATTCGAATATCCATTTGGATTTGTAGAATAACCGTAATTTTTGTTGCCGTTGTAATTTGTGTTATTCGTGTTGTTTGTTGTATTGTAACGTGGTTTGTTTATTATGTTTGAATTGTAGTTACTGTTACTTTCATAACCATTATAACCATTGTATCCGTTATATCCATAATTATATCCATTAAACCCATAATAGCCATAAGGATTATTGTTGTAGAAATAATTTGAACAAATTGGAGAAAACCAATTCCAGTTATTAAAAGAGTTAAATCCATATCCGTAATTAAATCCACTATTGTACCAACTATTAATTGGATTTTGAATTATAATTACTTGAGTATTGTTGAATGGATTCCAATAGTTATTATATCCATAAGACCAACTTGGTGTAAACGAACTATACCAACCATTATTAAAGGAATTGTAAAAAGGATCATTCCATGAGTTATTACAGGAACTCCAACCATAACTAAAACGAAGTGATGGATTATGAAAACGTCTTAATCTATCTGAATAAGAATAATTCCAATCATCTTCAATATAACTATTGTCGTATTGATATTCATTATTTTGGTTAATATTTCCTTGCTGTTGATTTGAAAAGCTTTGTTGTCTGTTGTTACTGTTATTGTCTTCATAATAAGGAACAGATTGCTCTTGCGCAGGTGCTTGTCTTTGAACTTGTACTTTCACTTTTTTGGGTGAAGGCGCATCATACACATCATCTCCAGCGAAAACAGTAGAATTTATCGCCAAACTCACTATAATTCCTAATATTAAAAGTATTTTTTTCATGGTATTATTTTTAATCTTTTGGAAATCTAAAATCTCGTACTTTTATAAACCAAAAATATACACAATTGGTTTCAAAAAGCATACCAAAGTATGTTAATTAACATCTAAACAATAAAAATGAGCAAGGAAATAACAAGCAGAGCCGAAAATTATTCAGAATGGTACAATGATTTAGTCTTAAAAGGCAATTTGGCTGATTACTCAGCGGTGCGTGGCTGCATGGTGATAAAACCATATGGTTTCGCACTTTGGGAAAATATGCGCGATGTACTAGACAAAAAGTTTAAAGATACGGGTCATGTTAATGCTTATTTTCCATTGTTTGTTCCTAAAAGTTTGTTTGAAGCAGAAGAAAAAAATGCGGAAGGCTTTGCCAAAGAATGTGCAGTCGTAACACATTATCGATTAAAAAACAATCCTGACGAACCAGGAAAATTAATGGTCGATCCGGAAGCAAAACTGGAAGAAGAATTAGTAGTTCGTCCAACTTCTGAAGCCATCATTTGGAATACTTATAAAAAATGGATACAATCATATCGCGACTTGCCTTTATTAATTAATCAATGGGCAAACGTAGTACGTTGGGAAATGCGTACGCGTTTGTTTTTACGTACTGCAGAATTTTTGTGGCAAGAAGGGCACACCGCGCATGCTACCAGACAGGAAGCCATCACCGAAGCAGAACAGATGATTAATGTGTATGCGGATTTTGTAGAAAATTACATGGCGTTGCCTGTTATTAAAGGATTGAAATCGGAAAGCGAACGCTTTGCCGGTGCTGAAGAAACCTACACGATTGAAGCGATGATGCAGGACGGAAAAGCATTACAGTCAGGTACTTCGCATTTTCTTGGACAAAATTTTGCCAAAGCATTTGAAGTTACTTTTAAAAATAAAGAGAACGAAGAAGAATACGTTTGGGCAACATCTTGGGGCGTTTCTACGCGTTTAATTGGTGCGCTCATTATGGCTCATTCAGACGATGATGGTTTGGTGATGCCACCGAAATTAGCACCGCACCAGGTCGTGATTATTCCGTTCTTATCTAAAAATGTGGAGGAAACCGACAGCATGATTGCAAAAGCAAATGAATTGAAAAAAGAGTTGACAAAATTAGGCATCCGTACTATTGTAGATAGCGACGAAACAAAAAGACCAGGTTTTAAATTCGCCGAATATGAGTTGAAAGGCATTCCGTTGCGTGTGGTAATTGGTCCAAGAGATTTGGCAAACGGCATGGTAGAAATTGCTCGTCGTGATACGAAAGAAAAAGCACAATTTTCTATTGAAAATATTACGCAAACTATTGCTGGTTTGTTAGATGATATTCAGCAAAACATGTTCAACAAAGCAAAAGCATTCCGCGAAGAAAACATCACCAAAGTAGATGATTTTGAAACCTTCCAAAAATTACTGGATGAAAAACCGGGCTTTTTGTTAGCACACTGGGACGGCACTGCCGAAACCGAAGATAAAATTAAAGAGCTGACCAAAGCTACCATTCGCTGCATTCCTTTAGACAATCCGCAGGAAGACGGCAAATGTATTTTTACAGGTAAGCCAAGCAAAGAAAGAGTTTTGTTTGCGAGAGCTTATTAAAATTAGCTAATGAAATAATGTGCGAATTAGCGAATTATTGAATCAGCTAATTAGCTAATCACCTCATTCGCTAATTTTTTTCTTTTTCCTTTTCTCATAAAACCGATACTGCTTTTGCTTCGCAAAATCATCGCTGAAGACGAGTTGCGCGGCGGCGTTCACCTGCGCCATGATGCTGTAACATTTATTTAAGGTCGTGATGCGTTCATCGGTGAGCACCGGACGTTCCTTTTTGGCGGCGTACTGCTGCAAACTGCTTGCAGACAGCTCATGCATAATGGTTTCAATTTCCGCGATGCCAGCCGCGCTGAAACCTGCGGCAATCAGCGGCGCTGAGTGGACGACGCACACGCCATGCATCAAATCCAGAAAACCAATCATTTTCGTGGTATTGTCGCGCAGTTTCACATAATCTTTCAATCCAAATTCCTGCTGCGATGCGATGCTGTTTGCAAACGCTTTTTGAACAAAAAACTTTACATGGTGAAATTTTAGCCGTGCTTTTTCCATCACAGCTTCCACCGTTTCGGTCTTTCCGGCTTGCACGCTTTTCACAATCGAGTCTCTTACAACAATTTCTGCTGCATCTACGGCTGCCTTAAACGCTGCTAAGTAAGCCGCATTCATATTGTTATCGAATGTTGTGAATCGGTCGATGTCTTCCTCAAACAATCCGCAAATAACACCTGAACTTACACTCATGTGCGCGTCTGATGTGGTGTAGATTCGTTTCACTCTTTTCTTTGCCATCGTTTCTTTATTGTTGGTTATTGCTTATTTAATGCTTGTCACTGTTTAGCTGATTTATTTAATTGTTTAGCATATTTATTTAAGCATTTAGTTATTAAAGTTAACCATTTAGTTGATATAATCAAGTATTTAGCTGATATATTTATATATTTAGCTAATTTAATTAGCTATTAAGTTAATAAACTTAAGCATTAAGTTACTAAAATTAAGCATTTAGTTTATTTAATCATGCATTTAGCTGATATAGTTAAGTAGT
The DNA here is from genome assembly GCA_938008535.1 of uncultured Saprospirales bacterium. Classification (GTDB taxonomy): domain Bacteria; phylum Bacteroidota; class Bacteroidia; order Chitinophagales; family JADIYW01; genus JADJSS01. The sequence continues at coordinate 70,705 of CALLKF010000006.1, forward strand.
TTATTATATCAACTAAATACTTGAACATACCAGCTAAATGCTTGAACATAACAACTAAATTCTTGAACATATCAGCTAAATGGCTAAATACATCAGCTAAACAATGACAAACACCTGCGAAGTGATGGAAATAGGTAAATATTGGCTGGAAACCATCAAAATTCTTAAAACCTTGATGGTTTAATCAATGGAAATCATTAAAAATAGAATGGAAAGCACCTGCGATGCGACGGAAATCGGTAGCTAACTCTGTCAGGGTTTCAAACCCTGACAGAGTTTAGCCATATATAAACAGCCGTTTATTTTATTTACTTTGGATGCCAATAAACAACGCATACCATATACTATGGATACTATTACTTTTCCTGAAATAAACGCGGCAGAAATTATTTTGACGCTGACCGAAGAAACCGTGATGGACGGCGACTGGGAAAATCATTTTATGGTGATCTCTTTTGGCGATGTTATTGTGTATCGCATGCAGGTGATTTTTGAATATTTTGAGGAATTTCTGGAAATAGGCGAGCAGCTGAAAATAGTTTATGGCAGCAAACTCAGCGATATTAAATTAGAAGTAAACGGCTTTTTGCTATACGGCGACAGCGTAAGAGCGTTTTTTTATGTAGAAAGTTTTATAAAATCTATTCAAGGAAATAGAGATTATAGTATTTTAAATTCTTCTGAACCTAAGAATAAATAGTTATTACCTATCTTCACATCAACTTTTAGCAATAAATCTGCTACAGTATGAAAACAAATCTTGAACTCACGCTTTCGCCTGAAATTGCTTATGATGAAAATGAACTTCATCAGCACATCAAATCACTTTTATGTATTAAAGATGAAAACAGTTTTCATGTTCGTTTACTAAAACGAAGCATCGACGCGCGTTCGAGAAACATTAAAGTAAATATACAAGCTGATGTTTTTATTGATGAAATTCCAACGCCAATTCTTCAATATCAGAATGAATATAAAGATGTGTCGAATGCAAAGCAGGCAATAATAGTAGGTGCTGGACCAGCTGGGTTGTTTGCTGCATTGCGATTGATAGAACTTGGCATCAAACCAATCATTTTAGAACGCGGAAAAGATGTGCAGGAGCGCAGAAGAGATTTAGCCAACATCAATAAAAAAAATATCGTTAACGAAAATTCTAACTATTGTTTTGGCGAAGGTGGCGCAGGCACTTACAGCGATGGCAAATTGTACACACGTTCTAAAAAACGCGGCGACATCAAACGTATTTTGGAAATATTAGTAGCGCACGGCGCAGCAGAAGATATTTTATATGAAGCACATCCGCACATCGGCACCAACAAACTACCAAAACTTATTCAGGAAATCAGAAACACGATTTTAAAATATGGTGGCGAAATTCATTTCAACACTAAAGTCGTTGATTTTATTTTGGAAGGTGATGAAGTAAAAGGTGTTTTAACGGAAGCAGTTGTTGGTGTTCTTCACCAACAACTACAATACAAAGGTATAGCAGTTATTTTGGCAACAGGTCATTCGGCACGTGATATCTTTGAGTTATTACACAAAAAAAATATTACGATAGAAGCAAAGCCATTTGCATTAGGCGTGCGCATAGAACACCAGCAATCCTTGATAGATTCAATACAATATAAATGCGCAGACAGAGGCATGTATTTGCCAGCCGCATCGTATAGTTTGGTAGAACAGGTAAAAGTAGGAACGAATCAAAAAGGCGTGTTTTCGTTTTGTATGTGTCCGGGTGGTTTCATTGTTCCATCTGCAACCAATCAAAATGAAATTGTAGTAAATGGTATGTCGCCATCTAAAAGAGATTCACCGTTTTCCAATTCAGGAATGGTCGTTGCAGTTGATGAAACCGATTGGAAAAACTACAAACAATTTGGCGCATTGGCAGCTATGGAATTTCAAAAAAGTGTAGAACAAAAAGCGTGGCAAATCGCAGGACAAACACAAACAGCACCAGCACAAAAGATGCAGGATTTTGTGCATAAAAGAATATCATCGTCTTTGTTAGAAACATCGTATCAGCCAGGTTTAGTGAGTGTTGAAATGCGCGAGTTTTTACCGAAAGATATTGCACATTGCTTGCAGGAAGGTTTTAAAAGTTTTGGCAATAAGATGCGTGGCTACTTATCGAATGATGCACAAATAATAGGTGTGGAAAGCAGAACATCATCGCCTGTAAAAATTCCGCGCGACAAAGAAACGTTTGAACATGTTTCTACTAAAAGATTGTTTCCATGTGCAGAAGGTGCCGGTTATGCAGGCGGTATCATGAGTGCTGCGATGGACGGCGAGCGATGTGCGGAAGCATTAGTGAAAATGTATTGTCAACAATGAAATTAGAGTTAATACTCTAAAATTAATTACTGCATAGTTGTTTTCAATTTATTCAATCCTTTAAGAATTCCATTTTCTAAAGCAATTTTTACAATAGAAGCAACAAAAGGAATATCTGAATCAAATTCAATAGTATAATGTAAACTTGAACCAGTTTTAGTTGACGAAAATTTCATAATACCATAATGATTTTTGAGTGGACTACCTTTTGTTATTTTATATTCTATCAACTCATTTTTTTTACAGACAGTAACTGTTTCTTCAAAAGACGGAATGATGGCAAATTGTAAGCTGCGAACAGAACCGACGCCATATTTTTCTGTGTTGCCATCTTTTATGGTTTTCACGTTTAATGGTGCAAAAAGAGTTGCTAAGTTTTCGTGCACTTCAAGATAATTAAATAACTTTTCTACTGAGAAAGGAAATTCTTCTTTGATGTCAATGATTTTCATAGTTTAAATTTTAAATGTTATAACCAATTATTTACAGCTTCATTAAATTCATCGGCTTTGTCAACCATTACCCAATGACTACAATTAAATGCTTGTACTTTATTTTCTGGATTTTCTTGTAGTTCTTTTAACCATTTTTCTGTTTGAAATAAAAAAGGTTTTTTCAATCCATAAGTATAAAAAAATGGAAACGTTGGTTCGATTTTTTTTAATGTTTGCATACCACCATTTGCACTCAACCAACGCATTGCATAAGGCAAACCCATGCCAGCATGTATATTCTCAAAATTACTTCTTGCTTGCAATCCTTTTGCCATGGTTTTGTGTATAAAATCACTTTTTAATAACCAACCAACAGCCAGTGTAATTTGATAAGAAAACACCATCAATTGCTGCTTCATAGAAAGTGTTTCTCTAAATTCTTTTGATGATGCATCGCCAACATCAATAGCTACCATTTTCTCTATTTTTTCAGGATAACGCATAGCATATTCATAACCAAAAACACAACCCCAATCATGCACCATCAAAATTACTTTTTCAGTCGGACTTACAGTATCTACAATAGTTTTGATACGTTCAATAATATTGTCTAATGTATATTTTCTACTATCATTTTTTTCAAACCCTGGCAATGTAAAAGTTACACATGTATAATCTTTCTTAAAAAAGTCAACTTGTTTTTGCCAAATTTCATGTGTGTCTGGCCAACCATGTATCATTACAATAACCGATTTCCCTTCACCGTTTATATGAACTGTTGTTTCTTGTATATCGATTGTTTCTTCCATAAAAATTAAACTTTTTCTTTTTTTAAATTGTATTTAAATAACCTGAAGTTTCATTTCTTTTTTAAATTCAGCAAAATAAAAATAGCTGGCAATAATCATCTCTACTACAAAAAAAGAGAGTACCATAAAATGACCGTTACTAATAAACTCATTTAATCCAAACCAATTTTGTGTTGTGAAAACGATATATGAAACTATAAACAAATTGATACATTCAGTTATTACACCTAATAGTTTTTTGTCCATTAATGTCGTGTAAGAAAATATGGAAAACAATAAAAATAAACCGTAATAAATGTATTGATTATTGCTTTGTAAACTTTTTATGTTAAAGAATAGAAAACCCATCAATACAAACATAATCGTTAAGTGAATTTGACTCCAGATTTGAAATCCTTTTGAATACGTTGGGTTGTATTTTTCAAAATGATATACATCATCCGATTTTAAATAAAAAACAGGATATTTTTCTTCCATATCTTTCGGTCTCCAGCCAGTTGGCATAAACCAAACCTTAATTTTATCCAAAATATTTTTTGTACGAATGGTGTCTTTTATAATTAACCAAACATGCTGTGTGTTTATTAAAAATGGATTCCATGTTCTTACAGGTCTTCTAACACCATAAATGCAAGGCTCCGTATCTAATTCTTCCTGAAATGTTCCAAATAATTTGTCCCAGATGATAAAGATTTGCGAATAATTTTTGTCCATATAAATCGCATTCATAGAATGATGTACACGGTGATGCGAAGGCGTTACAATTATTTTTTCGAGAAAACCCATTTTATTAATTAATTTGGTATGATACCAGAACTGCATAAACAAATGTATCGGTGCTACAATTATAAAAACTTCTTTTGGTATACCAATTAATGCCAAAAGAATACCTAAGCAAAATATAAAAAGTAAATTGGTTACTACAGCAAATTGTTGACGCAACGCACAAGGTAAATTATACTCTTCACTACTGTGGTGTATGATATGTAGATTCCAGAAATAATTTACGGTATGGGAAATTCTATGATACCAGTAACCACCAAAATCTAGAATTAAAAAAGCCAGTATATAAGTAAATGCATTTATGTTTTTCCAATGAATTATGGAAAGATTTCTAAGTAAAAATTCGTATGAAATAACAACTATAGTTAATCCTAAAACATCTTTAATCGTGTTGGTCATGCCAGAATATAAACTCGACACAGAATCTATATAATTATACTGCTTCTTTATTATAGCATAGGCAATTAATTCTGTAATTATTAACACCACAAAAATAGGCATCGCAATTAATAATATTAAACCGTAAGTATCCATAATTAAATCATTTTTTACAAAATTAAATAAATTATAAGTTGCTTATCTAAGCTAAAGATAACAAATGTGTTGTCATCTATTCTTATATAAATATCTATTTAATTGAGTATTTTTACAAAAAAAGTATGCTTAAAATATACCAAATAGATGCCTTTACCAATTCAGTATTTAAAGGCAATCCGGCTGCTGTTGTTCCGTTGGAAGAATGGCTGCCAACAGAAACGATGCAACAAATTGCAGCAGAAAATAACTTAGCAGAAACCGCTTTCTTCGTAAAAGAAAACGACAAGTATCATATCAAATGGTTTACGCCAACAGTAGAAATTGAATTGTGCGGTCATGCAACATTAGCAAGTGCGTATGTGATTTATAATTATTTGGATAATAGTGCAGATGAAATTCATTTCACTTGCCAGGTCGGTGATCTGTTTGTAACCAGAGACCACGATTTTATTACACTTAATTTTCCTGCGATAGAAACTAAAAGTGCATCTGTTCCGGCAATTTTAGCACAAGCAATCGGCACGCATCCAATTGCATTTTATGATTCTAAATCAAAATACGTTGCATTGTTAGAAGATGAAGATGCCGTACAAAATGCTCAGCCTGATTTTACATTAATTAATCAGCTCGAAAAAAGTCTGATCATTACAGCCAAAGGAAAAGACGTTGATTTTGTATCTAGATTCTTTGCACCACAATTAGGCGTAAACGAAGATCCTGTAACTGGTTCAGCGCATTGCGTGTTGATTCCGTTTTGGTCCAATAAACTAAACAAAACAGAAACGACAGCGATGCAATTATCGCAGCGTACCGGCTTTTTAAAATGCAAACACTTAGGCGAACGTGTAGAAATGAGCGGACAAGCAGTTTGTTATTTAATTGGAGATATTTTTATTTAGCTTTTTATCTAAAGTATATACCAATTTATAGTGATGTTTCTTATCTTAGTAAGATGAAGCAACTATACATCTTTCTACTTTTTTCTTTTATTATTTTTTCCTGTAAAAAAGAAAATACCACGTCTACTTTCACCGAAGATCCAACTATTATTCAAGATCAGTTTGGACGCCAATTAATTTTGCATGGTTTAAATACTTCATCGAGTGCAAAAGGTGAAGCTCTTAGAAATCCTTGGATTTTAGAAAGTGATGTGGATAGAGAAGACAAAGAATTTGGTTTTAATTTTGTGCGTTACTTAATTTTTTGGGATGCCATCGAACCACAAAAAGATAATTTCGATGCAGCATATTTAGACAGAGTGGAACAACGTGTAAACTGGTACACATCGCGCGGTATGTATGTGATGTTGGATATGCACCAGGATTTGTATTCTATTTTTTTAGGTGGCGATGGCGCGCCAGAATGGGCTTGCCGAACCAATGGTGCTACACCAATTTCATTGCCAGGCGGCTCGCCTTGGTGGTTAAAAAATATTGACGCAACAGTAGTAAATTCCTGGATAAATTTTTGGCAATATACCAATCATAAAGATTTGCAAGACCATTACATTTTGGCTTGGCAAAAAGTTATGCAACGCTTTAAAAATAATCCGTATGTAATTGGCTACGATTTAATGAACGAACCTTGGGCAGGCGATTTAATAAAAGGTTTTATTACTGGTGAGTTTGAACGCAGCCAATTAACTGCATTCTATAATCGATTAATTCCAGCATTGCGAAGCGTCGAACCTAATAAATATTTATTTTTTGAACCAACACCTGCACCGGTTACGTTTGGTGCACCATCTAATTTATCCAAAATTACAGATACCAGAACTTCCTCAAAATTGGTGTATGCGCCACATTGTTATCCTTATGATACACACGAAGGAAATGGTTATACTGCTTCGTCTAAACAAAACTTAAAAGATTGGGAAAAGCAACGATTGATAGATGTAAAAAAACATGGTAATATTCCATTGATGTGCGGTGAGTTTGGTTTGTCTCCAACGCAGGCAGGTTTTGCAGATTATTTAGAAGATTTTAATAAAGTATTTGATAGAAACCAATGGCACTGGACGTATTGGAGCAACGACCAAGGTGGTTGGAGTCCGTTAAATGCAGATAGAAGTGAAACATTGATTTTACAATATTTAGTCAGAACTTTTCCAAAAGCAACTGCTGGAAAAATAGATTCTTTTAGTTTTGATGCTATAACAAAAAAATTTGAAATGACGTTTACTTCAAATGCTGCAATTTCACAACCAACAGAAATATTTGTACCAAATCGTTTTTATCCAAATGGTTATAATGTAGTAGTTTCTGGAACAACTAATTACACCAAAGAAACAGATGCAGCAAAACAACTCGTAAAAATAAAAGTAAACGAAAGCAAAGAAGTTACGATTGAAATTGTGCCGAAATAGTTTTTTCGGAACAGAAGTAAAAGAAAAGAAAGCAGTTTATTTAAAAGAAGATATTATGATACGAAGTGTTTGCCGTGTGACAGTGAATACTTTTTTTTGTTTAAATTATATCTAACCATCTTACATATTCTATAATATTCTTATCATATTGAATTAAAATCTTAGTGCCTTTTTCTATGTTTATTTTTTTAACATGCTTATCGAAAAAAGAATATTGATTTATAGTTTTTTGGATCAATTTTGTTCCATCTTCAAGATAAAATTCAATTAAAAAACTATTAAAATAAAAATCACTATTTGTATTTTTCTCCATAATAACATCTAACACTGTTCCATTTGTAATTATCAATGTAGAAGTATCTTTTGAATTAAGATAATACTTTACAGTTTGAAACAACAGATAAACGAACGAAATTAATAACATGGAGAATGCTATTAAATTAAACCTGTAAAAATAGTAAACTAATGAAAGTAATATAAAGCTGACCATTAAAAGAACGTCTGAAAATTTAATAAATCTATTGAATAACTTAAATACTAAGTATTTTTTATTTATTTTAAAATAATTATAAGCATAGTCTGATACACATATCGAAATATCATTTGGATTGAGATTTTGTTGTGCAATCCAATAACTCTCACAAGAATTATTTTTAATAATATTTTCACATTTATATACCTGTATATAAGACAATATATTATTCATACTTAAATTGAATTTACTCAATTGTATTATTCTATAAATATACAATTTTAAAGAACTTCCATTTATATAATAATCACATAAGCACTAAGAAATTTTCTCACAACTTATTACTTACAACTTACAACTCTTTCTTATCTTTACTAAATGGCAATTGATATTAAAAATATTTCTTTTGAATCATTAGTTGAAAAAGATAGAAAAATAAAATCTACAGAAAATACTTTTCTTTCACAACAAAATTATGCAGCTGGTTTTCCACCATTCCTGCGTGGTCCATATTCATCCATGTATGTGAATCAACCTTGGACGATTCGTCAATATGCAGGTTTTTCTACTGCTGAAAAATCAAACGAATTTTATAAAAAAAATTTAGCACAAGGTCAAAAAGGACTTTCTGTTGCTTTTGATTTGGCAACGCATCGTGGCTACGATTCCGATCATGAGCGTGTGCAAGGTGATGTTGGAAAAGCTGGCGTTGCTATCGATTCAGTAGAAGATATGAAGATTTTATTTGATGAAATTCCGTTAGATAAAATTTCTGTTTCTATGACGATGAATGGTGCAGTCTTGCCTATTCTTGCCTTTTATATTGTTGCAGCAGAAGAACAAGGTGTTGAGCAAAAATTATTAAGTGGTACCATTCAAAATGATATTTTGAAAGAGTTTATGGTACGAAATACCTACATCTATCCGCCAACACCATCGATGAGAATTATTTCGGATATTTTTGAATACACTAGCCAAAATATGCCGAAGTTTAATTCTATTTCTATTAGTGGTTATCATATGCAGGAAGCTGGTGCTACTCCTGAAATTGAGTTAGCATACACCTTAGCAGATGGCTTAGAATATTTGCGAACTGGTATCAAAGCTGGCATTAAAATAGATGATTTCGCACCACGTTTGTCTTTCTTTTGGGCAATTGGAATGCAGCATTTTAACGAAATAGCAAAGATGCGAGCAGCAAGAGTTTTATGGTCAAAAATCGTTTCTCAATTCCATCCAACATCAGAAAAAAGTTTAGCACTAAGAACACATTGTCAAACCAGCGGTTGGAGTTTAACGGAGCAAGATCCGTTCAATAACGTAACAAGAACTTGCATCGAAGCATTAGCTGCTGCGCTTGGTGGTACACAATCTTTACATACTAACGCACTCGATGAAGCCATTGCATTGCCTACCGATTTCTCTGCTAAAATTGCACGCGACACACAAATCTATTTACAAAATGAAACTTTGATTTGTAAAACAGTAGATCCTTGGGCTGGCTCTGAATATGTAGAAAAATTGACTGATGAAATTGCACAAAAAGCATGGACATTAATTGAAGAAGTAGAAAGCTATGGTGGTATGACTAAAGCAATTGAAGCAGGAATTCCAAAGATGCGAATTGAAGAAGCTGCTGCACAAAAACAAGCTAGAATTGATAGCGGACAAGATGGTATTATTGGTGTCAATATTTTTCAAACAGATGACAGCAAAGAAATAGATATTTTAGATATTGACAATGCTGAAGTGCGAGATAAACAAATCGCGCGATTAAATGGAATCAAAGCAACAAGAAATAAGGATGCTGTTACAGATATTTTATCTCAAATAACAGAAGCTGCAAAAAATGGTGATCAGAATTTATTGGAATTAAGTATTGAAGCAGCTCGAAGACGTGCAACTTTAGGCGAAATTTCACTAGCTTTAGAAAAAGTTTTTGGAAGATATAAAGCAACAATTCGCAGTATTGCAGGGGTATACTCAGCAGAAATAAAAATGAACGAGGATTTTCAAACAGCACGAAATTTAGCAGATGCTTTTGCCAAAAATGAAGGCAGAAGACCGCGCATATTAGTAGCAAAAATTGGCCAGGACGGACACGATCGCGGTGCTAAAATTATTGCTACTGCATTTGCTGATATTGGTTTCGATGTCGATATTGGTCCCTTGTTTCAAACACCAAAAGAAGCAGCCATGCAAGCTGCAGAAAACGATGTGCATATTATAGGTGTATCTTCATTAGCAGCTGGACACAAAACATTGATTCCACAATTAATAGAAGAACTCAAAAAAATAAAACGTGATGATATTTTAGTCGTTTGTGGTGGTGTTATTCCAAAAAAAGATTACGATTTTCTATATAATGCTGGTGTTTTAGCCGTTTTCGGACCAGGAACTGTAATAGCAAAAGCAGCAATTGAAATATTGCAAAAGCTAAATTGAAGATTTGTTTAAGTTTTGAAAATAATAATATTTTCACAGTTCAACAAAACATAACTAAATCCTTAATAGATGTTAATTTTTTTATTTTGTTTAAATATTTGCAATAAATGTTAAACAAAATAAATTTTATGATGTTACAGTGTCATTATTTAACTCAGTAAAATTAAACATCATGAAAAAAATCAAACTTTCCTTTTTGGCGTTGTTTGCAGCAACATTCGCATTCGTAGCTTGCAAAGAAGAAACAACAGTTACACCAGACAAATCAAATGTATTAGTAGTACATGCTTCACCTAATGCACCTGGTGTAGATTTATTAGTGGACAATGTAAAAGTAAACTCAGCAGCTTTAGCATTTCCGGACAACACAGGTTATTTAAGCGTAAATTCTGGCGCAAGAAACATTAAAGTAAATGTTAGCGGTTCTGCAACAACAGTAATTGATGCTACTCCAACTTTAACTAAAGATGTAAACTATTCTGTGTTCGCAATTGATTCAGTTTCTAAAATTTCACCATTAGTTACTGTAGATGATTTAACAGCACCAGCAAGTGGCAAAGCACATATCCGTTTTATACATTTATCACCAAATGCACCAGCAGTTGATGTATCAGTAGCAGGACAAGCAGCAGGTGTTGGTGTTTTCACTAACCGTACTTTCAATAAAACAATTACTGCAGCACAATATGCATTCACACCAGTAGATGCAGGAAATTATCATTTAGAAGTACGTGTTGCAGGTACAACAACTGTTGCATTAGATTTACCAAGTGTTACTTTCACTGCTGGTAAAATATACACAATTTTCGCAAAAGGATTCTTAGGCGGCACAGGCGCGCAAGCTTTAGGTGCAGGTGTAATTGTAAATAAATAATTTTTTTGTTAGTTAACGTTGAAAGGTGTGTTTTAAAAAAAACACACCTTTCTTTTTTTATGAATAATAAGGTTGAATAAGAATCTATTTTTCGGTAATATTTTTAATAGTTTTTAAATGATGTTTCAAATGATAAACAGAGAAAAACAAAAACTCACGCATCGTAATTTTACCAATTAATGGATGTGGAATAATGTAAATATCTAAATCTTGTTCGTTCCATTTTTGTAATGCATTCAAAACCGAAGTACACGACCTTTTCCAGAAAAATAAAACTAATTTTTTACTGCGGACGATACTAACCTTTGGTTGAAATGCAAAATTTGCTTTGCCACCATTGCTTAATGTTCGTTGGTATTTCCAAATGGTTTCATCATAATTCCAATTAATTCTGTTGTTAGTTTTAAACAGTTGTTTCAATACTATTTTCGGCATATTAAAAGATAATGCAGTAACGTTTTGTGCAATTGACAAATGGTCGATATTTTCAGCAATATTCCATTTTTTATCAAAATTTTTATTGAAAATAGCGTCATCAACTTGCTCAATAAATGAAGTGGTTTCATTAAATATATTTTCTAATTCGCTGATTATATCTTGTTTTGTTTGCATTTTAGTATTATTGTAGTTTAATTAGATAGATAAACATAATCAAATTAAATCGTTTAAAAGTTACGCTATTTTTAAATCAGATCTCATTCAAAAAATAATTGGAAACACTTCATTCATATAAAAATTTTGTACAAGTAATTTTGCCATTGGCATTGCCAAAATTATATACGTATGCAGTTCCAACGAATCTAGATCATGCAATAAAAATTGGTTGCCGTGTTGAAGTGCAGTTTGGTAAACAAAAATTATATACAGCAATTATTCATGCTATTTCACAACATGCACCAACTGATTATATTCCAAAAGAAATTTTAGCCGTATTAGACGAACAACCAATTGTTACTGAGACACAAATTAGTTTTTGGAATTGGATGGAATCGTATTATATGTGTACGCTTGGTGATGTGATGAACGCTGCGTTGCCTGCATTTTTTAAATTAGATTCCGAAACTTCTTTTGTGAAAAATCCGTTTAATGAAGTTGATATTTTAGAGCTTTCTGATGATGAATATTTAATTGCAGAAGCATTGAATCATCAAGAAGAAATATCGTTGAAAGATGTTGTTTTAATCCTACAAAAAAAATCTATTAGCAAGCCGTTAAAAAGTTTGTTAGAAAAAAAGATCATTTATGTAAAAGAAACGTTGGACGAAAAATACAAGCCAAAAGTGGAAATATTTGTTCATTTAAATGAATCGCAATACGAATTACGCAATACATTTAATCTAGTATCAAAATCTGAAAAACAGGAAAATTTACTAGTAGCATATATCGAATTATCTAAAAAAAACAAATCAGTAAAAAGAGCTGAACTACTAAAGAAAGCTGGTGTTTCTGCTGATGTATTGAAAGCATTAATTAAAAAAGATATTTTTAGAACAGAAGAAAAAACAGTTGATAGAATTTCAAAAAATGAAATTGAAAATTTAGCTGAATACGAACTTTCAACTGAACAAAATATTGCACTTTCTGCAATCAATACTTATTTTATAATGAAAGATGTGGTGTTGTTACATGGTGTTACATCCAGTGGAAAAACATTATTATACATCGATTTAATAAAAGAACAAGTTGCGCAAGGCAAACAGGTTTTATATTTATTGCCTGAAATTGCATTAACAGCACAACTCGTTCAACGCTTAGAAAAAATAGTAGGAAACGTTGCAGTATATCATTCAAAATTTAACAATGCTGAGCGTATTGAAATTTGGAACAAAGTGTTGACAAATGAAACAAAAATAATTTTAGGTGCGCGCTCATCTGTTTTTTTACCATTTAAAAATTTAGGTTTAATTATTGTTGATGAAGAACACGATGCATCTTACAAACAACAAGAACCAGCACCGCGTTATCAATGTCGTGATGCAGCAATTTATTTGGCAAAACAATATCAGGCAAAAGTAATTTTGGGTTCAGCAACACCAAGTATTGAAAGCTATTCGAACGCACAAACTGAGAAATATGGTTTGGTAAAATTAAATACACGTTTTGGCGAAGTGCAAACACCAGAAATAAATTTTATCAGTTTAACCGATGCGAATAAGAAAAAAGAAATTGCAAATGGTATTACGTTTCAGTTGCGTGATGAAATGCAGCATACACTAAAAAATAAAGAGCAAATTATTTTATTTCAAAATCGTCGTGGTTATGCGCCGTACCTTGCTTGCAATAATTGTAATTGGATTCCGATGTGTAAAAATTGCGATGTGAGTTTAACGTATCACAAATTTACCAATGATTTGCGTTGTCATTATTGTGGTTACACGCAAAGTAATTTAAGCAATTGCAAAGCTTGTGGTTCTAATGATTTGCAACAAAAAGGACTTGGCACCGAACGCATTGAAGAAGATTTAAAAACGCTGTTTCCATCAGCAAACATTGGCAGAATGGACTACGACACTGTGAAAACAAAACATGGTCACAATAAAATTATTGAAGCGTTTGAAAATCATGAATTTGATATTTTAGTTGGCACACAAATGGTAACGAAAGGACTGGATTTTGGCAACGTAAGTTTGGTTGGTGTGTTGAATGCAGATGCTCTTTTATTTTATCCGGATTTTAGAGCAATGGAACGTGCGTATCAGTTGCTGTTACAATTAAGTGGTCGCGCTGGTCGAAGAGAAAAACGTGGTAAAGTATTGATACAAATTGGTGCACTCGACAATAAAATAATTCCATTTATTTTAGAGAATAATTATGATGATTTTTATCAGCATCAAATGTTGGAACGCCAGCAATATATGTATCCACCGTATTCCAGGTTGATAAAAATTTCATTCAAACATAAAGAATTTCAAACTACAGTTGATGCTGCAAAACGTGTTGCTGAATATTTAAATTCAAAATATCCAAACACAATTACTGGTCCAAATGCGCCAATTATTCAGAAAATAAACAACTATTATTTACGTGATATTTTGGTGAAAATTGACAGAAATAAAATTGAATTATCTGCAATGAAAAATGATATTCAGCAAGCTATAAATGCGTTGTATCAGTTTCAAACGTTCAAACAAATTAGAGTAGTGGTTGATGTTGATTGTTATTAGTTCATCATATTGTGCCACGATTATCGTGGCACAATATGATGAACATAAGCAAAGATTGCAAAGATTAGTATAGCAGAGATTTCTTAGAACTATTTTTCCAACCAGCTTGGCTTTCGTAATCAACAAAATAGATTTTTAAGTCTGCTTGACTTTCATAGTCAACAAAATAAATTTTCTTTTTTGCCTGACTTGCATAATCTGTAAAAAACCATTTGCCATCGTTGTTTCCAGCTTGGCTTTCGTATTTTACTTTATACACTTTTAGGTCGCATTGACTTTCGTATTTTACTACATACACTTTTACATCAGCTTGACTTGCGTAATCAGCAGAAAATACTTTTTGTGCTTTTGAAATTGTGTTAAATCCAATAATTGCAAAGATAATAAGCGTTAATTTTTTCATGTTTTATGATTTTATTTTAACTAAGTTATTGAATATTTTTGAAAGTAGTTAATTTATTTTTTACTATTTTTTAATACAAATAATAACAATGAACTTAGCAAACTAAATATTTTTCGAATTGCTTTAAAACAGTATCATAAGGAATTTTTGTTGCAGTAGAAGTTGAGTTTAAAACAACACATTGAATTTTTCTTTCATTAATAATTATCTCAAACATCATTTCAAGGTATGGCTTTTGAATATCATCTATAGAAATATCATTCTTTTGTAAATACTTTATAAATGACCAATAGGTACTATTTTTTGCTGAGAATCCAGGTAATAGAATTCTGTCTAATTCTTTATGCGTTTCTATAATTGATAAAATATTTTGGAAATCAGTAATCACTATATCTTTATCTTTTGCACTCTCACCTTTTCTTTTGATTGTTAATCCTACATTTTGAACACCTGCTCTTAAACTTTTCATTATATAATGTCGTTCTTGTACTGCTTGAGTTTTTATACCATCATTTTCTTTTTTAGTTTTCAGATATTTCAAAGGCGTGTTGTTTATTTCTGCTAAGATTTTCCAAAAACGATTTTGTGAATTTGGATAATAAAAAGGATAATCATGTTTCTTTAGAGTAGGTGGAAAACTACCAAGTATAAGTGTTTTCATAACAGGTATATCTCTGTACCATTTTGGGTGTTCTTCAGAATGCCATACCATATTATTCATTTTCAGTATTAATTTTTTAAACGTTCATCAAAAAATTATTTCCCTTTTCCTTTCCACAAAATCATTACTGTGTAAATCAGAATCTTTAAATCCATTAATAACGAAATATTTTCGATGTAAAGTAAATCGTAACGCATACGTTGCAGCATTTCTTGTAAGTTAGAAGCGTAGCCAAATTTTACCATGCCTAACGAAGTAATACCTGGTTTTACACGTTGTAAAAGTTGGTATTGAGGAGCGGTTTGTATAATTTGATCGATGAAATATTTGCGTTCAGGTCGTGGACCAACCAAACTCATATCGCCAACAAAAACATTCCATAATTGTGGCAATTCATCTATGCGATACTTGCGTATTGTTTTACCAAATGGCGTAATGCGTTCGTCATTTTCTGATGATAATTTTGGCGTGCCGTTTTCTGCATTTTCATACATGGAACGGAATTTTATAATGTCAAATTGGTTGCCATTAATGCCAACTCTTTTTTGTTTAAAGAAGATATTTCCTGCAGAAGACTTTTTTACTTTAAGCGCAATAAAGACTAAAAATGGTAAAATTATGATCATTCCAAAAAAGGAAACAAATACATCAAAAATACGCTTTAGGATTTTTTGCCAAGGTAAAATTAAGTCGGTTGGTATTTCAATTAATGGCGAACCAAAAATACTTTGTGTTTTAAATTTTCCAGATAAAAAGTCGATTTCATCAGGCAGAATCTGCACCGTTTTTCCTTTGTTTAAAAAATAGATAATATAATTTTCAATGGTTTGCGCATTGCTGTTTTCTAATGCCAAGATTACATCATCAAAATTATTTATTTGATGCATACAATTCGAAATTACGCTATCACTATCACATTCATTCTCACTTTCACTTTTTTCCAAAATCACTTTGTCTACAATTTGATATGGTAATTTTATTTTAGAATGTATAATCTCATTTTCGATACGTGCACAGTTTTTTTCTGAGCCAATTAGAAGCGTAGGAATGTATAGTGTTCCATGTTGAATTTTATTTTTTATAGCAGTTAAAATAAATAATCGAAAGAAAATAGTTAGAATAAAATGCAGCACTAAAAAGCCAAAAAATAAAAAATAATAATCTTTGTAACCTTTAATTAAATCATTCAACATTAAACTAAAAAATAAAATAATTCCACCAATAATTGTTTGTATGGTCGTTTTATAAATTTCAATTAATCTTGATTTTTTTAAAAGCGAAGAATAAGTGTTGGAAAAAAAATAATAAGCAATCCAGAAAAATGGAATAATTAATAAACCATACAAAAATTGTTTGTCATTAAATAAGTTGAAAACCGTAAAGTTTATTTTCTCAACATAGATTTTTCTAAAAATAAAAAATGAAAACCATGCACCTAATGCAGAAATATAATCAACGATTACATTTCCAAAAATTCCTTTGTTTGCAGGTTTTGCCATTTGACAAAAATACAAATTTATGCGGATAGTTATAAGTAGTAAGTAGTAAGTAAATAAGTTTTATGTTTATTCTTAACCCAATCTCAAATCTCACATCTGAAATCTCAAATCTTCTATTGTTCTATAGAAAACCAAACACCGAAGAAATGCATAATGCTGCCAGTAAGCACAAATAAATGCCAAACTGCATGATGATACGTGAATTTTTTCCAAG
The DNA here is from genome assembly GCA_938008535.1 of uncultured Saprospirales bacterium. Classification (GTDB taxonomy): domain Bacteria; phylum Bacteroidota; class Bacteroidia; order Chitinophagales; family JADIYW01; genus JADJSS01. The sequence continues at coordinate 87,708 of CALLKF010000006.1, forward strand.
CATAAAATATCACACCAAGCAAATAAAACAAACCTCCTAATAATAAGAACAACAACACTTTTCCTGAGTTGAATGCAATAATAGTTTTAATTTCAAACAAACCCATGCAACCCATAAAAATGTAAATAATAGTAGAAATGGTATCGTATTTTCCAGTTAAGAATAATTTTTTAACAGTACCAATTAAAACAATGCTCCACAAAACAACAATAAACCATTTGATTTTTTCAAACGGAATACTCGTCATTAAAATAGCTGTGTAAGACCCAGCGATTAAATAGTAAATACTTATATGATCGGCAACGCGCAAAATATATTTAGCTTTTTCGTGCATTACAGCATGATAAATAGTAGAACTCGCATACACCATTATCAAACCGATTGAAAAAAATATCAATCCTACAATTTTATAGTTAACTGTATAATGTGAAGCTTTTACGAAAAGAATTGGAATTAACGTAATAAATGTTATTAATCCAATTCCATGAGTAACTGCATTTGCTATTTCTTTTTTTATTTCAACTTTCATGTGTATTTTTAACAAGATTAAAATTAAACTAAATTGATGAACATTTCAACAAAGAAGTATAAACTGACTATTATTGTATCTTTAATAGTAGGTATCTTTTTTGTGTCGTGTTATCCATTAACAACTGGAACTAGAGATTGGAAAATAAAATGGGACAAAGATTTACTGTCGAGCAAAAAACAATTTTTAAAAGAAAAAATTAAACCAACTACTAATACGCCAAATATTATTTTAATTGTTGCTGATGATTTGGGTTTGAATGACGTGAGTTGCTATAATAGTAAAGATTTTCAAACACCAAACATTGATCAATTAGCTAAAGAAGGTGTAAAGTGCATCGAAGGTTATGTTACTTCACCAATTTGCGCACCATCGAGATGTGGTATTTTAACAGGTAGATACCAAGAAAGATGTGGTTTTGAAACAATTGATAACGATAATTATCCATCAAATATAATTGAATATTTAGCAGGAAAAAAAACTGCGCAAAAAGATAGTGCTTGGGTTGTTGCAAGTAAACCACACTATCCACATGAATGGGAAATTGCAAAACAAGGAATTCCACCTACTGAAATTACCTTGGCAGAATTGCTTAAAAAATATAGTTATCAAACAGCAATTATTGGTAAATGGCATTTAGGTACAAATACTAAATTAAATACACCAACTAATTTTGGTTTCGATTATCAATATGGTTGTTATAGCGGATTTACATTGTATGCTGAAAAAGTTAAAACGCCTGGAATTATAAATTATGCTGGAAAAAGTTTCGTTGCAAAATATCAATGGCAAATGGCTCGCAAAGATGTTGCTATGATTTATGAAAATACTAAAAAAGTTAAACACGAGAAACAATATATTACAGATGCCATCCGTGATAGATCTTTGCAATTTATTGAAAAAAATAAAGATAAACCATTTTTTTTATACATACCATTTACTGCACCACATGAGCCATATCAGGCAAAAGAAGAATATTATAACGAAGAGTATAAAACGATACAAGATAAAGGAAAAGCAGTATATCGTGGCATCATACATTCTTTAGATGATGCCATTGGTGCTATCAATCAAAAATTAAAAGATGTAAATATTGAAGAAAATACACTCATCGTTTTTTTAAGTGATAATGGACCTGCATCTTATACCAAAATAACAAATGCAACTCCATTAAAAGGTGGAAAAATAACACAATTTGAAGGTGGAATTAATGTGCCTTTTATTTTAAAATGGAAAAATCATTTGCCAGAAAATACAACGTATAATTTTCCTGTGATTGCTTTAGATGTTTTTGCAACAGCAGCCGACATCAGTAAAGCAAAATTACCATCTGATAGAGTGTATGATGGTATAAATTTAATTCCATTTTTAACTAATGAAAATACCAATGCACCACATGATAAATTATTTTGGCGTGCAGATCATATTCATGCTATTAGAAAAGGTGATTACAAGTTAATTTATAGTTCAAGAGATAAATGGATAGAATTATACAACTTAAAAAATGATAAAAATGAAAAAAATAATCTATTCTATCAAATGCCTGAAAAAGTAAAAGAGTTACAAGATGATTTGAAAATTTGGGAAAATGAATTACCACCAAAACCAATGTGGCCACGAATCATGGATCATCGATTTATGATTGATGGAAAAGAATATTTATTTCCTGCATAATTTTTTGGTATGATTAATAAGCAAAAAAAAATTTCATTTTCAAGACGCAAACAATGCGTTGTTACTTCACTATCATTTTCATTTTTACTGTCACTTTTTTTTGTTGCTTGTCAACAACGTTTAACCAAACAAGAAGGAATGATTTTGATAAAAGCTGGTTCTTATGAAATGGGTTGCGACAATGAACAAGCGCGCGATGACGAGTTCCCAAAACATACCATGCAACTAAAATCGTTCTGGATAGATGAGACAGAAGTAACCAATGCACAATTCAAAAAATTTGTTGCAGCAACAAATTATATTACTACAGCCGAAAAAGATTTTGATTACAAAGCTGAAAATGGAAAAACAATACATCAAAAAGCTGGCTCTTTGGTGTTCAAAAAATTGAAAAAAAATGAAGTAGCAAATCCAAATACTTGGTGGCAATTTGTGGAAGGTGCTAACTGGAAACATCCACAAGGACCGAATTCTACTATCGAAGGAAAAGATAAATTTCCAGTGGTGCATATTTCCTGGTATGATGCACAAGCGTATGCAAAATTTTATGGAAAACGATTGCCTACCGAAGCAGAATGGGAATTTGCAGCGCGTGGTGGTTTGATAAATAACACATACACTTTTGGAAATGATAATAAAAATTTATCAAAAAATATAAATATCTGGAATGGAAATTTTCCGTTTGAAAATACGTTATTAGATGACTACGAAAAAAGTGCGCCAGTAAAATCGTTTCCACCAAATAATGTTGGTTTATATGATATGACTGGTAATGTTTGGGAATGGTGTTATGATACTTATGATGCTAACTACTATGCATTTTGTAAAACGAAAAAAATGGAAGCTGGAAATAGTTTGTTGGATTTGCACGAATCTATTCCAAAAGATAAAGAAATTGAGAAAGTAATGCGTGGCGGCTCATTTTTGTGTAACGACAGTTATTGCAGTGGTTTTCGAGTTTCAGCACGCATGCAATCAACACCAGAAAGCAGTTTTGAGCACACAGGTTTCCGCTGTGTAAAGGATATTTTCAAAAAATAAATACATACAATAACATTTTGTAAAAATAAAAAGAGTTAATTTAGACGGATAATTAAATGATTAAAAGACTTTTTATATTATTACTATTCTTATTGCCATGCATTAGTCGTGCTGAAATAAAAATGTTTAAAACTGGCGGACGCATACACTTTCAATATGGCGTAAATGTAGGTTATAATTTGAATTATTTTATTTACAAAAATGATAATCAAAAAGATGTTGCATCTGGATATCAAGGTGGCTTATTTTTGCGTGTTTCACGTTCAAGAGTTTATGTGCAAATGGATTTCGATTACAAGCATTCAAAAGTTTTTATAAAAAACGGAACATTGTCAACAAAATTTGGCAATAATATTCCATTTGATAAACTTACTTTTAAGTATAATACATTAGGAATTCCAGTGGTTTTAGGTGGTTTGGTGGTAAAAAAGCCATTGTATAAAATGCGTTTGTATACTGGACTTGAAGTAGATTTAGTAACTAAGATAAAAACATTCTACACGCAAAATAATTTAGATTACACGAGAAGTTTACGAAAAAAAGATAAACGTGATTTAATCAGACCAGCACAGTTTAGTTATCAAATGGGTATGGGTATGGATGTTGCAATGTTTATCGTGGATTTTAGATATAATTTAGGTTTTAGAAATTTTTATAAAGAACAATATCGCACGCAAACGCATTTATTCCAAACTACAGTTGGCGTTATTTTTTAATAATTTTTTAGAAAATGGTTTACATCTTTTCTTCTTTTAGTTTGCTTAAGGTGTATATTCTCTCAAATAATTATTGTTATTTTTAATGATTTTTTAAGATTATTTATGCACTACAACACATAACTTGCGACTATTATCTTATAACTTTATAATATGTCTGAATATTTATTTACATACGGAACACTTCGTTTAAATGAAAGCCATCCAATGGCTGTTTACCTTTCCGAAAATGCTGAATTAGTTGGATTGGCAATTATGCCAAAAGCTCAATTATATAAGATTGATTGGTATCCAGCTTTGATACAAACAAATGATGAACAAGACGAAGTAATTGGTGATGTTTACAAACTAAAAGATAAAGCAGCATTTGAAAAATTAGATGAGTATGAAGGCATTGGTGTTGGTAAACCACCTTACGAATATCGTCGCGCAAAAGTGATTATTAAAACAGAAAACGAAGTGCTGGAAAGTTGGGTGTATTTTTATAATGTTGAACTGCCAATTAATTCAGAATTAATTGAATCAGGTGATTTTTTAAATCCTTAATTTTTGAAATATAGACTTCAAAATATCAAACAAATAGTATTTAATATTGTTAATTTAAATAGTAAATCGAGAGTCTTGCAAAAATGAAAATTATATCCTTTATATTCTTCTTAACTTCTTTCTTATGCCTAATAGCACAAGATTCTATTTTAGTAAAAAAGAAAGTAGTAATATCTACTCAAAGTATGTTATTGGTAAAAACTGTTCCAACAAAACAAGATAGTATCAACTTCAAAACACCAAAATACAAACAAGGTTTTTTCTGTAATTTTGAAGACCAGCTCAATCGAAAAAAAGTACCGATTGATTTTAGTTTAGGAAATTCAAAGTATTAATTATGCAGAAACAAGAACGCGCAATCTTAGATATGACAATTGATTTGGAAGATTTTTTTCAAGTTACAATTCCAAAAATTATTGATGAAGTAAAAGGCAATGAGCCAGCAATTTGGGGTTTGATGAATGTGCATCAAATGTTGGAACATCTATTGTTTCCGTTGAATTTTGCCATAACTGAAAATCCAATAATTTTAGTAACACCAGAAGAAAAGTTGCCGCGTCAACGAGAATTTCTAATAAGTGAATTCGGTATGCCTAAAAATTTCAAAACTCCATTTTTGCCAGTTGATAAAACTGTTCCGCTAATTAAACAAGATTTACAGGAATCTAAAGATTTATTGAAAGATACTATTCAGCAATTTCTAAAAGTTATCAATGATTCAGACTTTACCACAAAACTGCATCCTGTTTTCGGTCAACTAGACAAACAACAATGGCTAACATTTCAATACAAACATTTCTCACACCATTTTATGCAATTTGGTTTATTGTAACTATCGCCACCAACTGATAATACCACCAATTACAGCTAAATTTAGCATCCAGTATCCAACTGTAATTCCAATGTATTTTATACTTTTTTGTTCATAAAGAGAAGATACCACAATTGCAGGAATTAGTAGCATTGCACCATCCATCAAAGCATGATAAGCGCCATGTTTAAAAGTGTGATGTTCAACTTCTCCATGTGCAACATATTTTAAGGCATACGCTACACCAAACATCAATATCACAGATAAAATCATAGTTAATGGTAAATTTGTTTTTTTCTGTTGTTCGTCGCTCATTCCAATTTCTTGTTTCCATAAATTTCCTAAAACCTTAGGATGATACCAAATGAATCCGATAATTTGTGTTGCTACAACTCCTGCTACAAGTGCCAGCCAATTTGTGTGTTCTTCCATATGTAATTTTATTTTGCAAAATAAAATTACATTATTTCTTAGGACTTTAATATTATCATTTTCAAGGCAAAATTAAAATCGGACTTCCTAATTTCACATGCTCAAATAATTCATCAATTTCATCATTAGTAAGTGCAATACAACCTAATGTCCAATCCGTAACAACATAATTTTGTAGTTGAACACTATTTGGTAAACCATGTATTTTAATTTCACCACCAACACTCTTGTCATTCTCGTTTGCATATTTTATATCGTCTTTATTTGGATACGAAATGTTGAGATTTTTATGATACTTGCTATAAGCACTTTTAGCATCAATATAATACAAACCTTCAGGCGTTTTACCATCACCTTCAAAATGTTTTTTACCAATAGGATTTTTGCCTAATCCTATATCGTATGATTTTATTTTAGTTTGATTTGAAAACACAATTAACAATCTGTCAGATTTTTTAACAAGAATACTGTCAATAACTACATTTTTATCAATCAAAGTAGATTGTTTTTTCGCATCTAATTTTCCATTGCAATTTGCAAAAGAAAGCAGTAGAATAATTAAAGAGAATATTTTCACAGGATTCATTAACATTTAAGAATGAATACGCAAAAGCAATATTTTTATTTTATGAGAATTCTTAAATTTTATTAATAAAATGTTGCTTATTTAAAAAACTCATGACTCACGACTCACAACTAATCACTATTTTTGCAGTATGACAAGCAAACTATCCACTGCACAAGGAATACTAAAAGCTAAAAAAGTTTTAGAAAAGGTAATCGAAATTACACCACTTAAAGAAAATGAACAGTTATCTATGGAATTTGGTGCTAAAATCTTTTTAAAAAGAGAAGATTTGCAAGTAGTCCGTTCGTATAAAATTAGAGGTGCTTATAATTTTATGTCGCAATTAAACACTGAACAAAAGAAACAAGGTGTAGTTTGTTCCAGTGCGGGTAATCATGCACAAGGTTTTGCGTTGTCATGCAGTTTATTAAAAATAAAAGGCACAGTTTTTATGCCTGCAACTACACCAAAACAAAAAGTAAATGCTGTAGATCGACTGGGAAAAAAATATGTAGAAATTATTCTGTCAGGTGATACATATGATGATGCAAAAAACGCAGCATTAAAATTTGTACACAAAGAAAATAAAATATTTGTATCACCATTCGATCATCATTTAATTATCGAAGGACAAGGAACAGTAGCATTAGAAATCTTAGACCAAATTGGTAAGAAGAAAATTGATTATTTGTTTGTGCCAATTGGTGGTGGTGGTTTGGCAGCTGGAATTATTACCTATTTCAAACAGTTTTCACCAAACACAAAAATTATTGGTGTAGAACCGGATGGCGCACCAGCAATGTTGGAATCCATCAAAAAAAACAAAGTAATAACCTTAGATAAAATTGACAGTTTTGTAGATGGCGCTGCTGTTAAACAAGTTGGATTTCAAACATTTCCAATTTGTAAAAAAGGATTGGAAGATGTGATATTGGTTCCTTCAGGAAAAATTTGTACAAAGATTTTACAACTCTATAACAACGATGCCATTGTTGTGGAACCTGCAGGTGTTTTATCCATTGCAGCATTAGACTTTTATAAAAATGAAATTAAAGGAAAAACAGTTGTTTGTATTGTAAGCGGTGGAAATAACGATATAGAACGTATGCCAGATATTAAAGAACGCTCGTTGATTTATGAAGGTTTGAAACACTATTTCATCATTAAGTTTCCACAAAGAAGCGGTGCATTGCGAATGTTTGTCAATAAAGTTTTAGGCGAGAATGATGATATTACTTTGTTTGAATATACTAAGAAAAATAGTAAAGAAAGCGGGCCAGCTTTAGTTGGTATTGAGCAAAAGCACAGAGCAGATTACGACTCATTATTAGCTCGCATGAAAAAATTCAAAGTCGATTATATTCCAATTCAGGAAAATCCAATGTTGTTTAATTTCTTGATATAAATCGTTATCTCATTTCTCGATTATATTAAAACGATAAATTGCACTGAGCAAATAAATCTGCTTCAATCACAATTCGGTTTAACTTATCATTAAACATTTTTATTATTACATAAATAAATAAATTCAAATTATAATCTGATTATCTTAGCATTCCACAATTTTACATTTAACTTAGAAGTTGTATTATGAAATGCCATCTGAAATTGTTGCATAATGATAATGTATCATGGCATTCCATCTTCACAATTAAAAAACAATAAACAGAAGAAGATGAAAGATTATTCCAGAGAATCGCTTGAACTACATCAAAAATTACAAGGCAAAATTTCTATTTCCTTAAAAACTGATTTAAAAACAAAGAAAGATCTGACGCTGTGTTATTCGCCAGGCGTTGCTGAACCGGTTCGACAAATTGCAAATGATGAAGAAAAAGTTTGGGATTTAACGATCAAAGGAAATTGTGTTGCAGTTGTTACGGATGGTTCTGCCATTTTAGGTTTAGGAAATTTAGGTCCAGAAGCTGCTATTCCAGTAATGGAAGGCAAAGCAATGTTGTTTAAAAAATTTGCAAATGTGGATGCTTTTCCAATTTGTTTGGCAACGCAAAATACCGAAGAAATTATTCAAACCATTCGAAATATTGCGCCAGTTTTTGGTGGAATTAATTTAGAAGATATTTCATCACCACGTTGTTTTGAAATCGAAGAACGCCTGCAAACATTAGGTATTCCAGTCTTTCACGATGATCAGCATGGAACAGCCATTGTAGTATTGGCTGGAATTATTAATGCTTGTAAATTATTAAAGAAGAATATTGCAGAACTAAATGTAGTGATAAACGGTGCAGGCGCTGCTGGTTTGGCAATTTCAAAATTGCTGATGTGTCACGATGTTGATAATAGCTTTTGTACTTCGGTAAAGCAAATTGTAATGTGCGATACCAAAGGCATCATACATAAAGATCGTTCTGATTTGAATGATTTTAAACGCGAAATTTTAAAATATTCTAACAGAGAAAATATTAAAGGAACATTGAAAGATGCATTGCGTGGTTCAGATGTTTTTATTGGTGTGAGTCAAGGTGATTTGCTATCAACAACAGATGTGCAAACGATGAATCCATTGCCGATTATTTTTGCATTGGCAAATCCAAATCCTGAAATTTCACCAGAGAAAGCATACAAAGGTGGTGCTGGTGTAGTTGGCACTGGTAGAAGTGATGTGCCAAATCAAATTAATAATGTATTAGCATTTCCTGGTATTTTTCGTGGTGCTTTAGATATCAGAGCGCGACGCATAACAGCGCGCATGAAAGTAGCTGCAGCGTATGCAATTGCTGAATGTGTAACCGATTTGCATCGTGATAATATTGTGCCTTCTACCTTAGATATGAACGTTGCAAAAGTAGTTGCAGCTGCCGTAAAACAAGCTTATTTAGATGATATCAAAAATATGGAAACACCAAAACATGCGTTGTAATTTTGCTATCAATAATAATATTCATAGCTTGTTATTTGGATAGCATAAGGATTGTTGTTTATTAGTTTTATTGCTTTGATAGAATTTCCATTTTCATCTCTTTTTATAAGGTTTAAAGTATATAGATCTTCTTTTCTTGTAAGCATATCGAGTTTTACAAAACGCGTAGAGAAACCATCAATATCATTTTCAAAAAATGTTTTTATATCACTGTCTAAAGTTTGATCTTCTTTATAATTCTTGATTTCTTCAGATGTTACTATTAAGTTTTTATCAAAAAATGAACTTATTTTCATTGACAACTTACCATTAAGTGTGTATTCTTTTTCAATCATTGAAGAATCTGTATAAATATACTTAGAGTAATTAGTTTGCTTTCCTTTTGAATAAAAGAAATTTTCAGTTTTTCTTGAATTTTTAATGGTATAAATTCTTCTATTGTCTGTGTTAATTCCTTTTTGAATAGTTTCACTTAATAAACCTTCTTTATCAAATGTTCTGGTTATTGAATAATTTGAATTGGAATCTTTTATGTACCATTCACCAGAATCTTCTATAATATTGGTGTAATAAGTAGTTACTTGTTTCTTAACTTTTCCTTTCAATCCGAAATATTTCAAGTCTGTCAAAGTTTGTGCTTGACCATCAAAACTAAAAACTAAATGAAGAAAAAGTAAAATTGCAATATGTTTGATATATTTTATCATAAACTTCGTGCAAGATAAAAAAAATACCAAAGCAATTTAACTTTGGTATTTATCATAACAGATATTGAATTTCAATTTCTACTTTGCAGCAGGTTTTGAATGCCATTTTTTCATTGGCTTATTTCCTTGCTGTGGCATTTGTTTTTTCTGTGCCACTTTAAATTGCTGCGCATTATTTTTATGAAAATGCACATCGCGCAATTCTACAACTGCATTGGCAATTGGATATGGATGATCTACACGAACCGAAATTTGTTTGTTAATCAAACGCTGAATATCACGCAATAATGCTTTTTCTTCTGTATCACAAAATGAAAAAGAAATACCTGAATTTCCTGCTCTACCAGTTCTTCCAATTCGATGTACATACGTTTCAGGAACTTCTGGCAATTCATAATTAAATACATGCGACAAATCATCCACATCGATGCCACGTGCAGCAATATCAGTAGCTACCAACACGCGTATGGTTTTGTTTTTGAAATTCTGCAATGCAGCTTGTCGCGCATTCTGCGATTTATTTCCGTGTATTGCAGCAGATTTTATTTTCGCTTCTAACAACATTTTTACTACTTTGTCAGCACCATGTTTCGTTCTGGTAAATACTAGAGCAGTTTGAATCGTTTTGTCTTGCAGTAAATGAATCAACAATTTTGGCTTATCTTTTTTCTCTGCAAAAAAGATGTATTGCTCAATAGTGTTTGCTGTTGAAGAAACTGGTGTTACTTCTACTTTTTCAGGATTCGTTAAAATCGTTTTCGATAATAATTGAATTTCTTGTGGCATCGTTGCTGAGAAAAATAAGGTTTGTCTTTTTTCTGGAATAATTTTAATGATCTTTTTTACATCATTAATAAAACCCATGTCCAGCATTCGGTCAGCTTCATCTAACACAAATAATTTTAAATGTCTCAAATCCACAAAACCTTGATTTACTAAATCTAATAAACGACCTGGTGTTGCTATTAAAATATCGACGCCAGCTTTTAGTGCTTGCACTTGCGAATATTGCGGCACACCACCAAAAATTACTTTATGCGATATTTTTAAATGTCGACCATAAGCAGCAAAGCTTTCGTCGATTTGGATGGCTAATTCACGTGTTGGCGTTAGTATTAATGCTTTTACGGTTCTGTTGTTTGGTACAACTTTTTTTTCTGCGTCTAAAATTTGCAACATTGGAATAGCAAAAGCTGCTGTTTTTCCGGTGCCTGTCTGAGCACAACCTAATAAATCTTTTCTTTTTAATATAATTGGAATGGATTGTTCTTGGATAGGTGTTGGTTGTGTATAACCTTCTGTTTTGAGCGCCTGTAAAATCGGCTCAATGATTTCTAATTCTTTAAATAACATTGTTTTTGAATTTGTAATAAATAGGATAAAAGTTGTAGCTAAGTCCAACTTTAATGCAAATATACAACAATTAAAGTATCTATAATGTTATGAATTGTTGATAATCATCATTTTAGTAAAGCATTTACTTGCTTTTCATGATGCAAATAATGTTCTCGTACAAAATGTATCGTTTGTTCTATATTAAACAAACCAGCCAACGGATGCTTAAAGATTTGTTTGTCTTCCAATTCCATCGGCAAATCATTTAATAATTGTCTGTAATTATCACTATTCATAGCAAAATATTCTTTTATTTCATCAATTGTAATTGAATCAGGAACTTTACTGGCAACTGCTGGTGCTTTTATTTTTAATGGAGAACGCATGACTGCTTTCAATAGCACACTTCGTAAGCTGTCAGAAATGCCGCTTTTATTTTTAATCTTATTTTCTCTGAGATTTTTTTGAATCACTTTAATCGTTCCACTTTCAGCATAATATAAATGAAAATAAACTTGACCTAAACTCCATTTTCCTTCTGCAGGAACTGTATTCAATTTTTCTGGAGAAATAGTTTCTATTTTTAATAAGAATTCTTGTTTAATCTTTTCAATCTCATCATATTTTTTTGCTAATTGTACACTCATAAAAACTATTTTACACAAGATAATTAGAAAATCAATTATACCGTATAACTATTAACGAATATCTTTTAACTTTAGCACATGTTTTTAGACTTTTTCCTTTTATTAAAAGAAGAAGGTTTGCCAGTAACCATTGGCGAATATTTAAATTTATTAGAAGCACTCAACAAAAGAGTAGCTGCGTTTAACGTAGAAGATTTTTATTTTTTATCGAAAACAATTTTAATAAAACACGAACAGTTTTTAGATCGCTACGATTTATTGTTTGGAAACTATTTTCATGGAATTGAATTGTCAGACATTGAAAAAAAAGAAATTCCAGAAGATTGGCTCAAAAAAGAAATCGACCGATTGTTTTCTGAAGAAGAAAAAGCGTTGATAGAAAAATTAGGTGGTTTAGAGAAAGTGATGGAACGTTTAAAACAATTATTAGAAGAGCAAAAAGAAAAACATCAAGGTGGAAATAAATGGATTGGAACTGGCGGCACATCACCATTTGGTCATGGTGGTTACAATCCAGAAGGCGTTAGAATTGGTGGAAGTGGTGGACAAAAATCAGCTATAAAAGTTTGGGAAAAACGTGAATACCAAAATTATGCAAGCGATGTTGAACTCAACACACGTAATATAAAATTAGCACTGAAACGCTTAAGAATACTAACACGTGAAGGCATCGAAGATGAATTGGATTTGCATACAACGATAGAAAAAACCTGTAAAAATGCTGGCTACTTAGATATTGAAATGCAGGCACCAAAAAAAAACAGAGTAAAAGTATTATTGTTTTTTGATGTAGGTGGTTCAATGGATCCGCACGTGGAAATTTGCGAACAAATTTTTTCAGCAGCTAAATCAGAATTGAAACATTTGGAGTTCTTTTATTTTCATAATTGTGTGTACGAAAGTATCTGGAAAGATAACAACATGCGTCATAATGATAGAATTCCAACGTTTGAAATCTTGCATAAATTCAATCAGGATTATCGCATTATTTTTGTTGGTGATGCCACGATGTCGCCGTATGAAATTACAGCATTAGGTGGAAGTGTTGAACATTACAACGATGAAAGTGGTGCAGCTTGGTTGCAACGGTTTGTCGATAAATTTCCGAATATTGTGTGGCTGAATCCAAGTAATGAATATTATTGGGACGGCGTTCCTTCCACCAAAATTATTAAGCACATTTTTAAAGACAGAATGTTTCCGATGACATTAGATGGTTTGGCAAACGCCATGAAAACATTGAAAGGAAAAAAAGTGGTACATTGAAATCTATAATTTAAAATTTATAATCTTAACTCATGCAGGAATTTAAAGGAACTGAAAATTACATAGCAACAGAAGAGTTGCAAATTGCAGTAAATGCAGCTATTGCGCTCGAAAAACCATTATTGATAAAAGGCGAACCTGGAACTGGAAAAACATTATTAGCGTTTGAAATCGCAAAAGCTCTAGGAAAAGATATTCATACTTGGCATGTGAAATCCACAACAACAGCACAGCAAGGTTTGTACGAATATGATGCGGTTGCACGTTTGCGTGATTCGCAATTTGGCGATGATAAAACCAAAGATATTTCGCACTATATCATTAAAGGAAAAATGTGGCAAGCATTTGAAAGCGAGGAAAAATCGGTGTTGTTGATTGATGAAATTGATAAAGCAGATATTGAGTTTCCAAATGATTTGTTGTTGGAATTAGATAAGATGGAGTTTTATTGTTATGAATTACAAAAAACAATAAAAGCCAAAAATCGACCAATTGTAATCATTACGTCTAATAATGAAAAAGAATTACCAGATGCATTTTTGCGCAGATGTTTTTTTCATTTTATTCGTTTTCCAGAACGACAAACGATGATTGATATTGTGAAAGTGCATTTTCCAAAAATTGAAGATGATTTGATGGAAGAAGCGATGAAAGTTTTTTATGGTATTCGCGAAATTCATGGCATCAAAAAAAAACCATCAACTTCTGAATTAATTGATTGGATTCGTTTATTAAAACTCGGAAAAAACACGAAAGAAGATTTAGAAAAAATTGATTTCGTTGCTGCACAACCACCTTACTTCGGATCACTTCTGAAAAACGAACAGGATTTTGAACATATTTTAAAAGCAAAACGAGCTGGACAAAATACGTTTAGACGTTTTTAAAAGTAGATGATGTATAATAAAATCCAAGCTTTTTTATCAGAAAATAATTTAAGAAAAATCTCTTTTTTCTTAATTGCAGTTGGAATTATTTATCGTATCATTTTATGGTGGCAAAATCGTGGAATGTTTATAGATGAAGCAAATCTTGCCAGAAATATTTACGAACGAAATTTTGTTGGATTAGCAAAACCATTAGTGTACGAACAATTTGCACCACCAGTTTTTTTATGGATTTCAAAATTAAATACTATATTTTTTGGTTTTGATGAAAAAGTATTTCGTTTATTTCCATTAATTGCAGGAATTGGTTCCTTGTTTTTATTTTATAAAATTGCCAAAGAATTTATTTCGGTTAAATCGTTATGGTATCCATTGGCGTTGTTTGCCACAGGTGCATTATACTTGCGTTATTCAACAGAAT
>CALLKF010000007.1 GCA_938008535.1 uncultured Saprospirales bacterium
ACCACAAACGATAGAAGATGTTGCTGCAACTGTAATTGACAGAGTGATTGATCTGTGTGGTCTTGAAAATGAAAGTTATCGTTGGAATGATGGAAAGTGAAAGTGAGAATGAAAGTGAAAGTGTTTTTATTTTGCTTTATAAATCTCAAAATAATTATAATCTTCAATTTTAGTGGTGTTGTTTTTTACAAAACGAATAATTGGATAATCTAAACCGTTATTTGGAATTTGTGATAAACTATCTTGAATTTGTGCAGTTTGATAAATTGCAATTGCAAAAATCAATGACGAATCATTTCCAATTTTTGAAGTGACTTTTTGCAAGATTTTTTCATTCGGAATTTCTGTTTTATTTGGCCATTCCGTTAGTAATTTTGAATGATGTGAATGTAAAATATTGCAAGCTGTAAAATCTGGAATCACTATTATGTTTGGATATTTCTTTTTCAAAAGATTTAATTCTACCAAAACTTTATAAGTAGTAAGATTGGTTTTAATTCCACAAGCACCATTTACAATACCATCTAATTTATAGGTTAAATTTTTGGCTGGTAAATCACGATAGATGTTTTGTGTTCGAACGAAATAGAACGAAATACATGAAATTAAAACGAATGTAAAAAGTATTTTATCAGTTGATTTTTTTTGATTAAAAATATTCAAAAGAAACAGAGAAATAATTCCGCCAATAAACAATGCTGGTGAATTATAACCAACAGAAATAGAAACACACCAACCAATTAGTAACGTTATAAATGGAATCGTTATTAATTCTTTTTTTTGTGCTTTATAAATTAAATCGCCAATAATAATTCCAATAAAAACGAATCCAAATTTTCCGTGATAATGATTGGTTGATAAAAATACAATAGCGAAAACAAGTAAAGCAACTGCCAAATAAATCTTGTTTATTTTTAGTTGATTATAAATATAGGCACCAATTATTCCAACGTAAATTAATGGATTTAAAACATAAGCAAACACACCTACTTTCAATAATTCATTATGTCCGGAAAGTTGTGTTCTTAAATCTTCAAAACCGCCAAAGTAACTGATAATACTGATGTATAGCGCAATAGGCAAAAATCCAATTATGGTATTTGAAACTATTTTTCTTCTTCCAAATAAAAATAAAGTGAACGGCAAAATCACTAAATAATTCTGCTTGCACAAAGACGCAAATCCAATAAAAAAGAAACCAACAAAAGCGTATTTTTTTTCTGAAATAATAAAATTCAAACCAATCATACACATCAATAAACCATCAATAGTATGTAACACTGAACAAGGAAAATAATGTACATTGAATATAAAACACACGATAACAAGCGTGTATTTGTTTAGTAATGAAATTTCAGTTTTTGTAAAATTAATTACAAAGCGAATCCATAAAAAAGCAATTAAAATTTGTTCTAACCAAAACACAAATCGAGAAATTAAAAAGAAATAGTTTTTAGAAAAAAGCAATTCTGGAATATGCAAATATGCATAACCAAGTGGTCGTACTGAAGAAAAATCTACATGTGGAATTTGTCCATGCAACACACGATTCGTAGCAGACAATACAAATCCTTCATCTGTTGGATTGAAACCGTATGCAGAAAAAAGAAGATGACAAACAGTAGCAGTACATAAAATAAAAAATAGATCTGATACTGTGCCTTTTTTAATCATGGAAACCTATTCAAAGTCAAGTAAATCTACATTATATATTAAGACTGAATTAGGTGGCACCGCGCCATTTACTTCACAACCATAACCTAAACCTGACGGAATAAATAAAGTTATTTTTCCTCCTTTTTTTATCAATGGAACGCCATCTTGCCAACCTTTAATTAGTTTATCTAACTCAAATTGTTTTGGAATTCCATTTGTTGAACTAAATACTGTTCCGTTTAGTAAATACGCTTTATAATTCACTAAAACCTTATTGCTAATATTTGGATTAGAACCTGTTCCTAAAAATGTTATGTGGTAATATAAACCAGTTGATATTGAATCTAAGGTAATGCTACTATCTGCTGCATATTTCAAAATTGCCAGTTTATCAACTATTGCAACAGAATCTCTGTATGCTTGGTTGCTACAAGGAGATTCAGTCGTTAATTCTTTGTATTTATCACACGAAAATAATAAACCAATTAGCGCAAAAAATAAAATAGTAGCTCTTTTCATCTGTTGTTTTGTTGTTTTTTGTCGAGATTTTAAGATTTATTTATTTTATGTCGTAGAATTTAATTTCGCAAATCATCAATTATAAATGTGTAATTACTTTGCATAGTCTAATACAGATTTATTTTGATTATTATATCAATGATTAACGAACGCCAACCAACGAAATATCAAAAATCAATACTGAATTTTTAGGTATTGATGTAATTTCCTGATCTTTATAACCTAATGCAGATGGAATTAATAATTTTATTTTGCCATTGTTTTTAATTAATGGCAAACCTTCTTGCCAGCCAAGAACTAAGCTTGAAAGTTTTAATTCTACTGGTGCGCCTGCTGTTTGGTCAAATACTTTTCCATCTGTTAAATAACCTCTATAACCAACAGTTACAAATGAATTGATATTAGGAACACGACCTGTACCTGAGTCTGCTATCACATAAAACAAACCTGAAGCAGTAGAATCTGCTACTAAACTGCTGTCTATTATGTATTGTCTAATAATTGCTCTGTCAATTTCTGTGTAATCAGTAGTATTTTTCTTACATGAAAAAATTGCAATTGGTAATAAAAGTAAGAATAGATATTTTTTCATTTTTTTTGAATTTGTAGTTCGTGAAATTAGTCTTTTTCGTTTTAGAAAAATGTTATTTTATTTAAATAGTTTTTAATTACGTTTGCATCACACCAACGTTAAACTTCTCTACAGGTGCATTGTTGGCAGCTTCAATTCCAATAGAAATCCATTTACGTGTTTCCAACGGATCAATCACAGCATCTACCCATAAACGAGCTGCTGCATAATATGGCGTAGTCGTTTTGTCGTAATGATCTTTTATATCTTTTAAGATTTTTGCTTTTTCTTCCGGATTCATTGTTTCCGCACCTTTGGCTTCCAACGTACCAACTTGCATTTGCAAAATAGTGTTGGCTGCTTGAGCGCCACCCATTACTGCAATTTTTGCAGAAGGCCAAGCTACAATTAAGCGTGGATCGTAAGCTTTGCCACACATCGCGTAGTTACCTGCGCCGTAAGAGTTTCCTGTGATAACCGTAAATTTCGGAACGGTTGAATTGGAAACTGCGTTTACCAATTTTGCACCGTCTTTGATAATGCCACCTTGTTCGCTTCGTGAACCAACCATAAAACCAGTAACATCTTGCATAAACAACAACGGAATTTTTTTCTGATTACATAACATAATAAAACGCGCAGCTTTGTCAGCCGAATCAGAATAGATAACGCCACCAATTTGTACTTCGCCTTTTTTGCTTTTTACAACAGAACGTTGATTGGCAACAATGCCAACACTCCAACCATCCATGCGTGCATAACAAGTAACAATAGTTTGTCCGTAATCTTCTTTGTATTCTGTGAATTCAGAATCATCCACTATTCTTTTTATTACTTCTCGAACATCATACGGTTTGGTGGTAGAAAAAATTCCGTACAATTCTTTTTCTACTGCTTTTGGTTTTTTAGGTTTAATTCTGTCGAAACCAGCCGTTTCAAATTTTCCGTATTTATCAATTAATTTTTTGATGGTATCTAATGCTTCTTTGTCGTCTTTTACTTTGTAATCGCAAACGCCGCTGAGTGCAGTTTGTGTTTCTGCGCCACCTAATGTTTCTTTGTCAACCGTTTCGCCAATCGCAGATTTCACTAAATAAGGACCAGCCAAAAAGATGCTGCCTGTTCCTTCTACAATTATACTTTCATCACTCATAATTGGCAAATATGCACCACCAGCCACACAGCTACCCATGATTGCAGAAATTTGCGGAATTCCCATCGATGACATCTTTGCATTGTTTCTGAAAACGCGACCAAAGTTTTCTTTATCAGGAAAAATTTCGTCTTGCAATGGCAAATACACGCCTGCGCTATCTACCAAATAAATTACAGGTAAACGGTTTTCCATCGCAATTTCTTGCGCTCGTAAATTCTTTTTTCCAGCTATTGGAAACCACGCACCTGCTTTCACCGTAGCATCGTTGGCAACAATCATGCATTGTCTACCAGAAACATAACCAATACCAGCCACCACACCACCAGAAGGACAACCACCAATTTCCTGATACATTTCATCGCCAACTAAAGCAGCAATTTCTAAGAAAGTAGAGTTTTTATCGGTAAGATATTCGATGCGCTCTCGTGCAGTGAGTTTCCCTTTTTTGTGTTCGGAATCAATCTTCTTTTGGCCACCACCAAGATATATTTTTTCGAGTTTGGCTTTCAGTTCATCTACAGCCAATCGCATGTAGTCTTCATTTAGATTAAAATCGATATCTGTCATGATGTAAAAGTAAGAAGATAAACGCTAATAGCCAAAAAACTGGTTTTGATAATTGATTTTTAGGTAATCTATTCTTCTTATTGCAGTTGTTGGTTTACTACCAACAAACCACTTTCCAAACATACTGCACCAACCAATAAATAAAAAAATCCATCGCGCACACGATGGATTTTTTAGTCATGATTCCAAAAGTCTTGGCTCTTGGTTCCCAATGCCTTGTTTCGCCTCTCACAAAACAATAGCACAAACCTCAAACTTCAAACAAAAAGCTCGCTTTCGCGAGCCCAATTAAAACCCATAAAAAATTATATTTTAAACCATTACTTCCAGTATAAAATCTCTAACAGTGTCCTCACCTTTCACTATCGTAACATCATTCACCTCCACTTCTGTATAGCCATCCAACGATACACGCATTGAATAAACATCTGGTAAAAGCGGCAATTCATAC
This sequence comes from uncultured Saprospirales bacterium, assembly GCA_938008535.1. Lineage (GTDB taxonomy): Bacteria > Bacteroidota > Bacteroidia > Chitinophagales > JADIYW01 > JADJSS01. Next base: position 4,921 of record CALLKF010000007.1, read on the forward strand.
ATACCATTCCCATCAGTCGTAGTCATAAAAGGCGTATCAATTATTTCCACCAAAGCATTCGGAAGCACATGCATCGTTTCCGCACCTTTCACCACACCAGTCAAAATACCTTTGTTCTTAGCTGTCTTTCCATGCAAATCATAAATGCGTCGTGCGTTTTTATACAACGTAAAAAACTTAGGTTCTGTTTTGCGCAATACCTGCATCGCATTATCCAACCGCTGACGTAAAAAATTACTCATCTCTTTAATTATATCTTTCAAATCCGAAGTCGCACCTTTGCGTTGCTCCATAGCAAGTGTAGGTGCAGCAACTGCCGCTTGGTATTTCGTCAAGGCAGTAGTAAAATCATCCATTACCGCAACAGTCACATCATAATCTACCAAGGCAACAGCATAATTCGTAGCATTCGTTTGTATAATCTGTGCCACACGTTGCAGATTTCCATCACGCATGCGCTCAAACTCACTTTCTGAATAATCAATCGCACCATACAGCACATCATTTCCAGTATCGGTTGCAAAATCTTGCATCAGTTTAGAAACAATACTCATTTCAACAGCAAGGTTATGCTTCAGTTTTGCTTTCTGCACTGCCTCACCTTTAATTTGCAGAAGCTGTTCCAAAGCAATGCCATTAAGTTCGAGGCAATAATCTTTATATTTTAAATAGGCATTGTTCAAACCCACATGCGGCGTTATCAATGCAATGTTTCGTTCGCAGGCAACCAGTACAGTAGTAAACATACTAATCTGGTTTTCTTGTCGTCCTCGCATAATTTTTAATTTTAATAGTTAACAATAAATTTTAATTTCTACAAGAATATGCGCTTCATCTTTATTTTTCAAAACAACCATAATAAATCATAGCTATAATAGATAAACGCACAATATGTCTATTTATTGTGCTATTATAAAGAATACGAAAACCTTAACATTTATTTAGAAATACATCTGTATATAACCGCTTACTCAATAGAACGACCGTTTAATCATTTGCTTGGACATCTGCAAAAAAAACACATCTAAAATTACAATTATAAGAAGTGGTTGATTATATTTGAAGAATAACACTATCAAATGGCGAAAATAAGCAAGTGGCTATATATACAAAATCATAAGTATATTATATATAATAGGTTTGTTTTTAAAAACCAATACAATTATTAGATATGACAACAAAACCATTAAACCAAGAATCAAAAGACATAAAGGAAATTACACTTTATAATTTTACCACGCTTAGAAATCCTGAGTACATTAATAAAGAAGCATTAAAAAACAATCTAAACTTTATTTGTTATGACACTGAATATGTCCTTTCAAAAAAGGATGATGTAAAAGCAAAATTAAAAAGCCAGGATTTTGATCCATCAGATTTTTTAGATTTTGAGGAAAAGGTATTTCATAATCCTGCTGCTGGAAATAAAACGACAAAAAATGCTAATAATGAAATTGTTTACAGCGATGAAAATAAATATGACGAAGATGATTTGCCTATCATCCTGAACAATTTTTTTGATAAGATTTTCAATATATACAAAACGAACTGTGATGATTTTTATAAGGTAAATCAATTATTACTGGGTGAAGATGTAGACAAGAATATAAAAGTCGAATTAACAAATGAAAAATTATTTCAGGAAAAAATTTGGCGGTCTTTGGTGTATAACCTGAAAAGCAATAACGATTTCAAAGAAAAAGAAATTGCTACAAATTTATTACGCTATTTTCATCTTAAAAAATATAGATATTTAATAGACGATGAAACTAAAGACGAAAAAAAGGAAAATTTCGAAAAGCTAATAAAT
>CALLKF010000008.1 GCA_938008535.1 uncultured Saprospirales bacterium
GTGTGCTCTTCCGATCTTTCTGAGTTTCCATAACTTAAATAATAATAGTAAACAGTGTTTGAATTTAATTTATCAAAGTTAAAAACAGTTACTTTATCAGAAGAATCGAAAGGAAAAAAACGAATTAAAATCGAATTTTCTGTATTTACTTGCTCGTTTATTTTTCCATTTTTATTTAAAATTGGTTGATTAGAAACTTTCACAAAACCTTCAATTGGTTTATCTAAAATAAATTTCATTTGAGCCGTTGTTGAAGTCACAGCACCAACAATTGGTCCGGCAATAATTGTTTGTGAAAATGAATTGAAATTCAGAAGTATAATCACCAGACATAACACAACTCTTAATCTCCTCTTAAGAGGAGAAACTCGGACTGTTCTATTCATTTCGGTATTACAATGCATATTTATTTGTTTAACTAAGTCAAACTATTCTATAAAAATTCTCATCACTTATCGCTTACAACTTATTACGAATGCTTACTTTTGCATAAATCTACAAAATTTGTCGTTTCAGGATAAAATAATTTTTATAGTTGGTAATTCGCGCAGTGGAACCACGATGTTGCTGCGTTGTTTCAATAATCATCCAAAATTGATGGTGTTGAATGAATTGCATTTCTTTGAACAATTATGGTCAACTGAAGATAAAGGAAAAGCTATAAACGTTGAAGATGCCATTGATTTAAATTCTAAATTACTATTAACACAACGAATTGGATATCAAACGCACGATCAAAATCATCACCAGTTTGATAATGAATCTAAAGAGTTTATTGCATTATTGCATACAACTAACATTACAGCTGAATATGTGTTTACTGAAATGATGAAACGTGAAGTTGCGCTAAATGGAAAAAGTATTGTGTGTGAAAAGACACCACAAAATGTTTTTTATCTAAAGGAAATTTTTGAATTATATCCAAATGCAAAAGTGATAAATATGGTGCGTGATCCACGTGCAATTTTGTTATCACAAAAAAATAAATGGAATCGCAGAAATTTAGGTGCTGATTATATGACTAAAAAAGAAGCGTTTCGACTGCGTATTAATTATCATCCAATTACATTAAGTAAATTATGGAATGCTGCGATAAATGCTGCCAATTTATTTAAAAATGATGCACGATTAATTTCCGTTCGATTTGAAGATTTATTGAATCAACCAGAACAAACCTTGCAAACTATTTGCAAACATATCGAAGTGGATTTTGATGCGAACATGTTGAATATTACACAAGAAAGTTCATCGATTGAAAAAGATTCAAAAGAAATTGGTTTTAAGAAAGAACGTGCAAGCAACTGGAAAAATGGTGGTTTGAACAATACTGAAAAGTGGATTTCGCAAAAAATGTGTAGAAATAATTTGAATAGAAATAAGTACGAAATAGAAACTATTCAACCAAATATTGCATTTTTATTTTATTATTTATTGAGTTTCCCTGTTAAAATTGGAATGGCTTTACTACTGAATTTAAACCGAATGAAAAATATTTTTGAAACATTGAAACGAAGAATGAGTTAATGCAGACTTTTATCAAACAACATTTATTCAACTTAGATTTTGTCGCAGACGATAATTTTGATGCGATTATTCAATCAATTATTGAACAACCTTTTGACGAAAACTCATTTCCAGTTGTCATCACGCCAAATGTAGATTTGACCGTTCATTTAAATAAAAATTTACAGATTTTAAATCGTTTTCAACGTGCACGTTTTATTTTACCAGATGGCGCGCCGATTATCTGGTTTTCAAAATTATTAAAGCGTCCATTAAAAAAACGTTTGGCTGGCAGCGATTTATTTCCGTTAGTTTGGAAAGCAATTATTGCAAATCATAAAAGTGTGTTTTTAATTATTCCAAATGAAGCAGTAAAATCAGCATTAGCACAAGAATATTCACCAGCACAATTTTATATTCCACCATTTTTTGACGCCATAGAAAAAGACGTTGAAACGGAAGCAAAGAAAATTTTGCCATTGCTTTTATTGCATCAACCAGATTATGTTTTTTTAGGTTTACGTTATCCAAAACAGGAAATGCTGATTATTAATTTGCATGATAAATTGAAAATTGAAAATGCGAAGATGCCTTTATTCTTTAATCTTGGCGCATCGTATGAGTTTTATACAGGTTTAAAAAATCGCGCACCAAAATGGATGCAACATATTGGTTTGGAATGGTTGCATCGATTTTTGTCAGAGCCCAAACGAACATTTAAACGTTATTTTTATGATGATTTGTATATTTTTGTATTGTTCTTGAAAGAAATTTTTACGAAGTGAAAGTGATAGTGATTTTTTTGACTATTAACACAAATGACCAATGACTACAACACTTGACGATATTGATTTAAAAATTCTATCTATTTTAATGAAAGACGCGAAAACGCCATATACAGATATTGCAAAGCAATTATTTGTATCGAGTGGTACGGTGCATGTGCGCATGAAAAAGATGGAAGAAATGGGTATCATCAAAAGTTTTAATTTGCAACTCAATTATCATAAATTAGGTTATGATATTACTGCATTTCTCGGTATTTATCTGAATAAAAGTTCGCAATATGATGTTGTAGCAAATGCTTTAGAAGCCATTCCTGAAGTAGTAGATGTGCATTACACTACCGGAAATTACTCGATGTTTATAAAAATAATTTGTAAAGATACCGATCATTTGCGCCAGATATTAATGGATAAAATTCAAAAAATAGAAGATATTACACGCACAGAAACCTTTATTTCATTACAAGAAAGTATAAGTAGGCCAATTAAGATTGATGAGTAATTTAGTACTCAAATTTATATTTTATACGTTTGTTAAGAAAATCAAAAAGCGAAGTTACATTCATAGTTAACTGACTCACATCATTATTGGCATTAAATAAGTATGAATAATCAACAATTGTAACTCCATCATAAATTATTGCTTTTTTAATTAAAGGCATATTTTTAGAACCAAATTTAAAAAATTCAGTAACACCACTATTAAAGAAATTACCACCACGACCTTGGACAAAATAATTTCTTGCATGGTAAAATAATGGAATAGTGGAAACATGTAAATTATCGTTGTAATAAATAAATTTATCTGTAGTTTTTTCAAACCAATATTCAGAATTAAATATAACGGTGTCATTTAGATAAACAAAACGTGCAGTGTCATCATAATCACCGCAACGCGCCAAATAAACTCGTCTTTCATAAAAATCCATAGAGCCATCAACATTATATTTAATTGTATAATCATCACCTGGTAAATAACCATCACAAGAGTTAACACCAATTTTTAGATTTATCAAATTGCCATTTGGATTGTAATAAACACCAACTTCTGGAAAAGAAAAAGTGTCAATATTAAAACCATAAGTACCATTAAAATCATTGTAGACTCTAGTAATCAATGGTGCGAAATATAAATTTGAAGCATTAAAACTATCTAAATTATTTTTAGAATCGTTTTTATAAAGATTAATTGTGTACAACAGACTATCCGTATTTGTAATTGTATCAATTTGATAAATAGTTACTTTTTTAGGAAACGCATTTACTTGTGGCTCTTCAATAATTTTATTATTTGCTTCTCTTTTGCAATTAGTAGAAAAAATAATTGAAAAAAATAAGAGATAAAATATTTTGTTCAGTTTTAATAATAAAGAATAATAAGTGGTTAATATTCAAACTTATATTTTATACGTTTGTTATAATCTATTTCCATAATTAACTGACTCACGTCTTTATTTGCATTGAATAAATAGGAAAAATTTACAACTCTATGCAAATAAATGCCACCCATTTTTATTTGCTTAATTAAAGGCATATTTTTAGAACTAAATTTAAAAAATTCAAGTAAGCCATTATTAAAGAAATTACCACCACAACCTTGTACAAAATTATTTCTTGCATGATAAAACAATGGAATGCTGGAAACATGTAAATCATCATTGTAATAAATAAGTGTATCAGTTGTTTCACAATTATACCAATATCCAGCTTTAAATAAAACTGTATCGTTTAAATAAACGAAACGTGCAGTATCATAATAATCGCCACACCTAGCTAAATAGATACGTCTATCATAATAATCCATAGATCCATCTGCATTATAGTAAAAGCTATAATCGTCACCAGGTAAATAACCATCACAAGCATTTACACCAAGTAAAAGATTTGCAAGATTTCCATTCGCAATGTAATTAACAGTAATTTCAGGAAACATAAAAGTATCAATATTCAAAACATAAGTATTACTTGCATTATTATAAATTCTAGTATATAATGGTGCGAAATTAAGATTTGTAGCAATAAAACTATCGATATAGTTATTGCTATTGTTTTTATAAAAATT
>CALLKF010000009.1 GCA_938008535.1 uncultured Saprospirales bacterium
TTCAATACACCTTTCATGTGGCTAAATGTTTCAAAACTAAATTTACCATGGTAGCCACCAATTCCACTTTCACCAACACCACCAAATGGCAATTCAAATTGTGCAACATGCATTAAGCACTCATTGATGGAAGCATTTCCTGAAGAAGTTTCATTCAAAACTCTTTCCTGGTACATTTTATCATCTGAGAAAATATACAACGCTAATGGTTTGTTGCGCGCATTTACAAATTTAATGGCATCTTCTAATTTATCGTATTCAATAATTGGCAAAATTGGTCCAAAAATTTCTTCTTGCATCACAGCATCATCTACTGACATACCATCAATCAACGTTGGAGCAATGTATAAATCTTTAATGTCTGTTTGTCCACCTAATAATACATTTCCTTTTTCAAGTAATCTAGCTAAACGCAAAAAGTGTCTTTCATTAATGATTCTACCATAATCTGGACTTTGCTGCGGATTTTCACCAAAAAATTCTTTCGTAGTTTTAATAAATAACTCTACAAATTTTTGTTTCGCTTTTTTATCTACCAAAATATAATCTGGTGCTACACAAGTTTGTCCAGCATTGGTAAACTTGCCCCAAACAATACGTTTAATTCCCCAATTGGTATTGAAAGTTTCATCAACAAAACATGGACTTTTGCCACCTAATTCTAAGGTAACTGGTGTTAAAAATTTTGCAGCTTGCTGATAAATATATCTGCCGATTTCGGTTCCACCAGTAAAAAAGATATAATCAAAACGCTGATCTAGCAATGCTTTGCTTTCATTCACACCACCTACAATTACTTTTAAAAAACCTTCTTCAAAATTTTCATTAATTAATTTTTCTATAAGATTTGCTGTATTTCCAGATAATTCAGATGGTTTAATCACACAGGTATTTCCAGCAGCAACAGCACCAACAACAGGCGACAATGCTAATTGAAAAGGATAATTCCAAGGTGCAATGATGTAAGTAACACCATATGGATCTGCTTGAATCCATGAAGAACCTAATTGATGAAACAAAGGTGTGCTTACTTTGCGCGGTTTAACAAATGAACGAATTGACTTTAATGTATGGTCGATATCTGCAATTAAAAAACCAATCTCTGTTCCGAATGCTTCCATTTTTGACTTATTTAAGTCTTTCTTTAAAGCATCCATAATAGATTGCTCATTATCAAGCACTAACTGTCTTAATTTTTTCAGTTGCTGAATTCTGAATTCAACATCTTTTGTTTTTCCAGTAGCGAAGTAATCACGTTGCTTTTGTACAACTGCTGCTGCATCAAATGCAGTATAAACTTGACTTTCAATTGTTGCTGACATATTTTTAAATTATTGAGTTATTTAAATTTATTTTTTACGAGTATTAGATAATATATCACTGTACTATTTTCACTATCACCTTCACTTTTCACTTGTACGGTAATCCTATTTTTTTTAAAATAAAATGCAATAGCCAAATTGGACCAATTAATAGAAATTGTAAATCTTCAATAAACGAAGGTTTTTGTCCTTCAATTTTATGACCTATAAATTGAAAAATCCATGCAATTATAAAAACAATAAGTGAAAATTGCCAAAGTTTTAAACCAATTCCTGGTAAAATATGAGTATCCATTAATCTATTTCCAAAAAACATTAAATAACCAATAACTAACATTCCGATAAAAATTGGCATTGATAATCTGAAATAGAAAATAAGTGCAAAAGCAAATACTATTGTTGCAAAATTAATCCAGCCATTTAAAACTAATGGAAACGGTATGGACATTAACAAGCCAAAAACAGTGAATAGAATAACAGGAACACAAATCCAATGTATCAATTTATTCGTCGGATTTTGGTGGTCTCGACCATAAAGCGTTAACCATTCATCAATTGTACGCATGTAAAAAATTTGTACTAAGTTATACATTTTTTATGAAAATAACTAGATTTAGGTACTTAGATATAACTATTAACATAAGTATAGTCACTTAACTTTAGTAAATAAATAATAAAAATTTTTATTTCTGAGATTTTGGCAATATATTTGTTACTCATTCGTTAAACTAAAAAAAATTAAAATGAAGAAATCAATTTTATTATTCGTAATCGCGGCATCAACAATCGTTGCTGGTTTGGTAAGCTGTAAAGAAGATGGATGTTCAAATCCAGATGGATTTAATGGTACATTTAATGGTACACACAGAGTGTGGATTGGCAATGCTGATTTAGCTGCATTAAACATAATTGCACCAATATCTGATGTTGTTATTGGTAGTGTTAGTGGTAGCAGTCTTACTATTGGAAGTGATTTATTACCTCTTGACTTACATGGAACTATCAGTTCGTCAAAT
>CALLKF010000010.1 GCA_938008535.1 uncultured Saprospirales bacterium
ATCGGTGTGCTTTCCAAATCGATACCGTGTTCTTTAAAAGTATGTGCTGCATTGTGGAAATGCTCTGAAGAATCGAGCAATGCTTTTGATGGAATGCAACCAACGTTTAAGCAAGTGCCACCAAGCGTATTATATTTTTCGATGAGTGCCGTATTGAAACCTAATTGTGCGCAACGAATAGCTGCAACGTAGCCGCCAGGTCCAGATCCGATGATGGTGATGTCGTGTTTTGTCATGAGAAAAGTATTAAGTTCTAAGTAGTAAGTAATTAGTATTTTATCTTACAAAAATAAGGTAAAAAATACGCAATTAGAAATGAGATTTTATGAGGTCTAACTAAAATCACACGTTCATTTTTTCTTTCATCCATAAATAAGGTGCGTAGTTTAACAACATCGGCACATTTGCATTTAAAATATTGGTATTGGCAATTTGAATTTCATTTATTGCTTTTGTAGATAATTTCTTTTTACCATTATTCGATAAAAGATGTTTAATGCAAACGAAAAAATAATCAGCGACTAACCCAAAATGTGTGTCAATTTCTTTCATTAATTTAGAACGTTGTAGGTTTTGAATTTCCGTAAAAGCAAAATCAATTTGTTCATCTTGAATAAAATAAATACAATAAAATAAGCGATAAAAAATACGTTCAAACGGTTGTAATAGTTCAAAATCAATAGCAAATAATTTTTTTAATTTTTTAGCATCCTTTAAATAAAAAGCAATGACCATTTCCTGTGTTCTAAACTGTGGTGTTTTTTTAATGCTTTCGCCAAAAATAGCTGCTGATTTATTTAGCTGTATTTCTGCTTCATTGTATTTTTTTAGTTTGTTTAAATTAGTAATAAAATTCAAAGAAATACCGACGTTTTGATACAAAACAGATTCATTGACTGTTGTAAACAAGATATGAAAATAATAATCTGACTTTTTAAAATCCAACCGAATAGAGCAAATGGTTGCTAAATTGCTTAGCGTAAAACAAACTTCTGTTTGTATATCTTTAAATTCTGCTGGAATTTTTTGTAATAGAGTATAAACATTTTCCCATTGTTCTATAGTTGAAGTGTCAAAATTAGTGTACGCATTTGCATAAGCAATGTAATAATCGCTTAATATATTTTGATGTTTTTTTGTATCAATTACTAAGCTTGTGTATTCAAAAAAATTGATGTTCGTTTTATTGTGTATTTGTTTTTGCTGTAATAAAACATGCGATTTCATTAAATCAAATCTTGATTGTTGAATCGTAATAAATTGATGCAATTTATTTTCAAAAAACAATAAATTTTCTTCTAATAGCTTTGCTCGTTCCAGATAATTCGGGGTATTGATTCGAATAAAATCTGCATAATAAAAACTATATTCTATACAATCATTTTGCTCAAATTGGTTGTTCTTTATTGTTTGATATTCTTTGTAAAGTGAAATAAATTGATCTGTGATTTTTAAATCTTTATAAAAATCTAACAGTATTTTATCTTCGATTTCTTTCAAGTATTTTTCTTTAGAAAATTCTATATAAAATTCCTCGATTTTATCTTTCAAAATTTTCAATTCATTACGCAATAAATAATCGTTGTCTTTTGTCCATTTTTTTTTAAATAATTTCAAAAAAATCTCGTCTCTATTTATTTCCGAGTCATCTTTTTTTCTTCTTACTGTTTGATATAACTGCAATAATGAAGTACGTTTATTTTCTTTAAACGATGTTAAAAGGAACTTATTAAAGTCATCTTTTATACTCAAAACAATTCGAACTGTTAGCAAATCTTTCATTACAAAAAATTTATGTTATAATATTGATTATCAGCGTATTTAAGCAATTTTAAATCAAATTATTTGCTTAAAAGTCATTACAAGATACTACAAATTGATTTTATAGATTAAATTAATTGATGCAATTTTGAATTATCAATAAATGCAAATAAAAAAATCGTTTAAAAAATTAAAACCAAACTATGAAAACAATCAAAATCATCACACTTATTGCAATAGTAATTCTTGCTATAAGTTGTAAAAAAGAAAATGTAAACAATAACACAGTTGACAATCCCAATATTACACATCGAATATTGAACAAAGAAATAATTGCAAAAGCTGATTTAACAACTGAATTTTCTCTAATTGATATCGACAATAACGGTGTAGATGATTTTGCTGTTGAACTCTATTTGCAAAAATTTTCAGAAAATGTACGTCTGCTTGGAATACCTAGTGGCAACGCAAGTTTGGCAACAACAGCAAGCAGCGAAGATCCGTATATTATTCAAAATTTGGCAGCAAAATCAAAGATAAATACTACTTCAAAAGATTGGTCTCAATTATCATTTCTTTCTATCTATAAGAACTTACCAAGTATTCCATTAGTAGATGTTGGTTATGCAGGCAAAGGTGATGTATTGGTTGGTGTCCAATTTCTAATTGATGGAAACACTCACTTTGGATGGTTAATCATAAATATTTCTTCTTCACGAAAATATATAATAGTAAAAGAAGTTGCTTATGACATTCGACCAAACGTTGAAATTTTAGCAGCTGAAAAGTAAATCAATTATTAATTCAATAAAAAAACAAAAACTATGAAAACAACTAAAATCATCACACTTATTGCAATAGTAATACTTGCTATAAGTTGCAAAAAAGAAAAACAAAACGATGTAAACATCGATGAAAAGACAGTCAACATATCCATAAATGCTGGCCTTTCAGGCAAAGACACGGTAATTGATATAGATGGTGACGGTTACTATGAATATAATTTATACTCTAACTTTCCTGGTGGAAATAATTCTAATGCACAAATTGGAATTAACAGCTATGCAACTGGCAATTTTGATTTAGAATTTTCGACAGAAGTTCAAGGTGTAATTAATGAAATTACAAAAGTATTTCCAGAGAATAGTGAAATCAATGCATCTACAGGAACATGGAAAGCAGATGCTATATTTTATTTTTATGATGCTGGAATATCTACTGCAAAATTAGGTTTTAATGATGTTGGCGACAAATACATTGGCGTTCGATATAGAAACAGAATGATTTCTACAACAGATTATTATTATGGCTGGATGAAAGTGAATGTATCTAATCAACATAATGTTTCAATTAAAGGATTTGCTTTTCAAAAACAAAAAAACACTGCCATAAATGCTGGTGCTATCTAATTAATAACTAATAAAAATTAAACTATGAAAACAACGAAAATCATCACACTTATTGCAATGGTTGTACTTGCAGTAAGTTGTAAAAAAGAAAAGGAAACAGACAATCCAAACATCAATCACCGAACGGTTAATTTAGAAATGAAAGTCAGTTCTTATAATGCTGAATCTGACATGAGTATAGACATCAATGATGATGGCATGCTCGATTTTGAAATTGAGTTAGATTTGTATAGAAACAGTGATAATGATTTAGAATATTATGCAGAAATTGATTATGAACAAACAGGAAATGAGATTTTAACTCAGGAAATTAATAGTGATGAATACATAAAAACGCTAAATAAAAATGACTTAATTAGTGGTGGTTCATCTACATGGTATCGTTATGCAACAATTTTTGAATTAGATCGTGACCCAGGCAATCCAGAAGAAAAATACGGTTTTGCAGGAAATGGTGATGTTTTAATCGGTATTCGTTTTATGATTGGCACACAATTGCATTATGGTTGGATGAAACTAAATGCAGCAGCAGATTTCAAATCAATTATTGTCAAAGAAGTTGCGTATGATATTCGTCCGAATGTTGAAGTAAGAGCTGGTGAAAAATAAAAATAAATAATTCTAAACTCATGAAAAATATAATTTTAATTCTAGCGTTATTTACTTTTAACAGCATATTTGCACAAAGTCCGATTGGAAAATGGAAAATAATTTCGCATGTCTCTTCCTATGAAGGTCAAACATTTGATTCGCATAAAGCATTGCTAACACAACGACCCTGTGCTGCAAAGATTGTTTATGAAATTAATGCCAATGCAACTTATAGATTAAATGCATCTAATAGTAGTTGTGATGAGAAGTATAAAAAAATACAGGAAAAGCTATACAGCGAAACTAAATGGAAAGTACAAGGAAATAAAATTACCACTTCGACACTCAGTGATTTTTCTGTAGGGCAAACTTACATCATCTCATTTTCTGGAAATAAAATGATTTGGAAAGGAACAGATGGACAAGGAACAATTGTCTACGAAAAATTATAACTTTAATCATAAAAAACCAAAGCCATGAAAAACGTAATCTTATTTTTTTTAGTGATTTTAATTTTTAATGCTTGTACACCAGCAGGTGGCGTAACTCCAATAAACAATCCTACTATAACAGTAAAAAGCAAATACATTATTGGACCTTGCGGTGACACCATTGTACCTAAAGGTGTAAATTATGCAGTGTATGGTTGGGGCTGGAATACCACTGAAAATTTATTTCCTGAAATAGCAAAAAGTGGAGCAAACTGTGTACGCATTGTTTGGTATAAAAATAGTACTGCACCAGCTTATGCAAATTTAGTTTTATTGGATTCAGCTTTATCAAGATGTATCCAATATAAAATGATTCCTGTTTTAGAATTGCACGATGTTACTTGTAATAACGATACATCAGCAATTATTAATACCGCAAATTGGTTTACACAAAGTAATGTAAAAACAATTTTATTGAAATATCAAAAATGGTTAATGATTAATCCTGTAAATGAAGCTGGATATGTTATGTGGAATAGTAACAACGAAAATAGATTTAAGCTGATGTATCAAAGCATCATTACTAATTTAAGAAATGCTGGTTTAAATATGCCATTGGTATTAGATGCTTCAGATTGCGGACAACATTTACGTTTATGGAAGAATATTGGTCAAACATTACAAACCTTTGACCCAAAACATAATCTCATTTTTTCTGCACATGCTTATTGGAATTCTTATGCTGCAAGTGTAACTGAAATAACATCATTAATTAATGATGCGGCAACCTGGAACATTCCAATTATATTAGGCGAAATTGCCAATAAGCAAGATGACAATAATGGAAATTGTACGTTAAATTTAGATTTAACAACAACTATGCAAGCTGCTCATAATAACAATATAGGTTATTTAGCTTGGGTTTGGGTGCAAGACAATTGCACTTCACGACAAATGACTACAAATGGAAATTTTAATACACTAACCACTTATGGAAATCAAATCGTCAATACTGCAAACGTTGGAATAAAGTTTGCTAAGAAACCAAAATGCTTTTAATTAAACTATAATTTATAAAAAAGACTTAGCGAATTGCTAAGTCTTTTTTGTTATTGAGGAACTATTAATTTCAATCCAACGTAATGTCTTTCATCGGATTTTGACGAATTTCGATTTTTCCAGGATTTTCGTTGTTTGTATAAATCATGTAATTTGAAAAACTAGATGCATCAGAACTTACTGCATCATCTAATTCTAAACCATAACGTTTATAAGCTGGTTCTTTTTCTAATTCATACAAACTGATGTTGTGTTTTTCCATATCCAATGTAATGCGTTTTTTTATCATGTCGCGCTCTAATGGTTGGTCGTCTATTGCATCGGTTTTGCTGTCTGAATGTGTTTCAAACAAGGTAAATTGTGCTTCAGCAGTAGTTTGTTGAGTTTTTTTTTCTTCCTCTAATTCTGAAAAATGCGTTCTGGGTTTATCTACAATTTTAATATCAAAATCAGCGGTTTTATTTAAATTTACTTCAAACTCTACTTCATTTTCTTTAGAAATTTCTTCTTTTAAATTTGGAATAAACAAATCGTGTTCATCAACAATTCCTTCATTTTTAGTTAATGGAATTTCATTAACAATTATTTTTTTTTCTGGAACAATAGTTTCTACTACATTATTTACAGCTGGTTTTGCATCTAATGTATGTACAATTTTATCTTGTTGTGCACGCTGAGTTTGCTTACGTTCTTTACTTACTTCACCACTTTGAAAACCAGTAGCAATCAATGTAATTGCGATATCAGCTTCTAAATTTTCGTCTTTACAAACGCCCCAAATTATTTCGCAATCTGTTTGTGTTTGATTTTGTACCGCATCTGTAATTAAATCTAACTCGCGCATTTTAATACCATCCTTGTAAGTAATGTATAATACTACACCTTTTGCACCAAAGATATCTGCATCTTCAAGTAATGGTGAATTCATTGCACTATTGATAGCATCCATTGCACGATTGTCACCGTTACCTTTGCCAATACCAATAATTGCAACACCGCTGTTTTGCATCATACGTTTTACGTCGTTGAAATCTACGTTAATTTGACCTGGTTTTGTAATAATTTCGGTAACACCTTTTGCTGCAGTTGTCAAAATATCATCGGCTTTAGAAAATGCTTCTGAAATATCTAAATCAGGAAAAATTTCGTACAATTTATTATTCGATACAACGATTAAAGCATCTACATTTTCTTTCATGTTTTGAATACCGCGTTCTGCTTTTTCGCGTTTTGGTTTTCCTTCATTTGAAAAAGGAATGGTAACAATTCCAACCGTTAAGATGCCTAATTCTTTTGCTATCTTAGAAACGATTGGCGCTGCACCAGTACCAGTGCCACCACCCATTCCAGCAGTTACGAAAACCATTTTTGTATTGTTTGATAAATACATTCTAATTTCTTCTTCTGCTTCTAATGCTGCACGTCGACCATCTTCTGGATCTGCGCCTGCACCTAAACCTTCTAATAAATTTGTGCCTAATTGTATTTTTGTAGGAACAGGACTTTTCATTAAATCTTGTTTGTCTGTGTTGCAAACAGAAAAATTTACGCCAGGAATTCCTTGCTCATACATGTAGTTTACAGCATTGCAACCACCACCACCAACTCCTAAAACTTTGATGATAGAGTTATTTTCGCTAAACATTTCAAATTCCATTTTTTTTATTTTTTATGGTTAAGATTTTATTTTTATCACTTTTATATCACAGAGAACACTGAGTTTTCACTGAGTATTTTTTGTGTTTTTATTCTTTATTTTACATCGTTAAAATCATCAACATCTGATTTTATCCAATTGCCGAATTTTTCTGTTAATGATGAAATTAAACCACGACGATTAATTTTTTTAAATGTTTCTGATTCTTCGTTATCGATATGACCAACTAATTCTTGTTCTTCTTTTGGTTCATCAATATTTACTTTAACATCTTCAACCATTGGTGTTGAGATAGTTTCTTCCTGCATTTTTACTTCTTCTACTTTTGGTGTTTCTACGACAACTTTAGTTAAAGTATGCATTTCTAACTCTTCCAATTGTTTGAATGCGCGAATTAACAAACCAATTCCAGTTGCATAAATTGGACTGTCAACATTTGCAATTTTAGTAGAAGCCAAATGTTCTTTGGGTAAACCGATGCGTGCAGTTTGTCCGGTTTCTAATTCTGTTAACTGCGTTAAATGTTTTAATTGAGAACCACCACCAGTTAAGATAATGCCGCCAATTAATTTTTTTCCGAAACCAGATAATTTTATTTGAAAATCAACATGCGCTAAAATTTCTTTCACACGTGCAGAAATTACTTTTGAAACGGATAATAAATTTAATTCCCGAGTTCCAGTATTATTGATGCCTTGAATGGATACATGCTGATTACGCAATTCCTCAAAAGGAATGGCAGAACCGTAACGCATTTTTAAAATTTCTGCCTGATCTTTTAAAATTCTGAAATCACGTAAATCTTCAGAAATAATATTTCCACCAAAAGGAATGACTGCGGTATGACGAATCACATGATTTTCAAAAATTGCAATATCTGTTGTTCCACCACCGATGTCAACTAAGCAAACACCAGCTTCTAATTCTTCTTTGCTCAACACTGCATCTGCAGAAGCCAATGGTTCTAACTCGATACCTGCTACTTCCAAACCTGCAATCGTGATGCAACGTTCAATATTTTGGATCGCAGTTTCAGCACCAGTGATGATGTGAAAATTTCCTTCCAAACGAATACCCATCATGCCGATTGGTTCCTGATAAATTCCTGGTTCGTTATCGACAATATATTCTTGTGGCAACACATGCAAAATACGATCGCCTGGTGGCAATGCCAATTTATACATTTCACCTTTCAATTTTTGAATATCTTCATAGCTGATCCAAGTATCGTTATTGTTGCGTGTAAGAATACCACGATGTTGTAAACTTTTGATGTGTTGTCCTGCAATTCCAACATGTACTTTTTGAATTTTAATTCCAGATTGACGTTCTGCATCAGCAACTGCACGCTTGATTGAATCAACCGTACGTGCAATGTTTACTACTACTCCACGTTGTACGCCAAACGATGGGCAATTGCCGATTCCGAGAATTTCAATTTTTCCAAATTGATTTTTTCTGCCGACTAAAGCAGCAACTTTTGATGTACCGATGTCGATGGCACAAACTATATTTTCCATGTTATTTTTTACTTCGTTTTCCATAGCAGAAATTGAGACGTTATTAACTTGCATATTTCTTAATTTTATTTCAAACAAACGACTTGATCTTTATACATTATGTTGATAACCTTGTATCGATCCCAACCTACTTTTTGCAATACTTCAAAATAAAAAACATCCAGTCGTTTTAATTTCTGTTCAATATTCTGATCATCGCCAAAAATAATTGTTGCATTTGCAATACGTGGTATCAATTCTATTTGTAATTTTTCGTTGATATTTATTTGTCCGATTAACGAATTCCAAAGCTGATTTTTTTTAAATTCTTGTATCAATTTGAAAATACTTTTGAGTTGTTTGCCTTGTACTTTTTGATTTTTATAACATGGTTCAATAATCAATCCTGTTGCAACTGGAACTTTTGCTGCATAGTTTTCTGTAACTGGAAATTTAATGCCATTTTCATCAACATAAAATGATTCGCCTAAGGCATTATACACGCGAAACAAAGGAATTCTCTGATCTACTTTTATCGTCAAAGCGCCTTTATTATCTAGGAAAGCGTTGGCTTTTTGCACTTGTGGAATGACAGAAAGTGATTGCTCAATTTTCTCTAAATCTTTTCCAGAAAGTGTTTTTCCAAGGATGTCAAAATTTTTATTTACCAATGCTAATACTTGGCTTTTTGTCACAAAAAAGTTGCCATTCCATTCATCAATATTTACTACAATATTTTTAACTGTGTTTTGAGCACGATTTGTTTTTGCCATGATAATTAAAAAAATAAATGCCGCAACACCAATTAACATGGATACACGTATGATTATATTTTTAACTGTTTTGTTCATTTGTCTTAACCGCAGATGTATCTGATTATTATGATTTAATTTTTGTTTAGTAAATTTTTGATTTCGTTTATCTTAGTATCGATGTCGCCAGCACCAACGGTTAGTAACACATCGATGTCGGTTTTATTTTTCAAATAATCCATCAAGTCATTTTTAGAAACTATTCTTTTATTTTCGATTGTTACTTTATCCAAAATAATTTGACTGGTGACGCCTTCTATTGGTTTTTCACGCGCTGGATAAATATCTAACAAAATCAATTCATCTACTTTTGATAAAGACGCTGCAAATTCATCGCACAAATCTTTTGTTCTTGAAAATAAATGTGGTTGAAAAATAGCTGTTATTTTTCTATTTGGATATAGCTCTTTTGCGGCAGAAAGTGTTGCATCTAATTCTCTTGGATGATGCGCATAATCATCTATATAGACAAATTTTTCGTTACATACATGTGTTTCAAATCTACGCTTCACTCCTTTAAAAGTGGAAATTGCTTTTATTATATTTTCTTCTGAAACACCAACGTTTATTGATATTGCTATGGCACCAATCGCATTTTCTACATTATGTCTGCCACCATAATATGATTTTACTTGTTGAATTTTTCCTTTTGGATGTACTACATCAAAAGTGTATCCGCCATCATTTACGACCAAATTTTCTGCATAAAAATCTGCATTTCTATCTAACAAACTATACCGCAGGTTTTTGACTTTTTTATTTAGAATTTTTTCTTTGATAGAAATATGTGTGATTAAAATTCCGTTGTCACGAACTTTGTTACAAAATGCATGAAATGAATCTTCAATTGCTTCTAAATTTCCATAAATATCTAAGTGATCAGTATCAACAGAAGTTATCAGTGCAATGTTTGGTTTGAGCTGCAAAAAAGAACGATCAAACTCGTCTGCTTCTGCAATCGCATATTCATTTCCATCTATAAAATTTGAATTAAAATTGATACAAATTCCTCCTAAAAAAGCTGCGACACTTTTATTAGATTCATGTAAAACATGTGCTACAATAGATGATGTGGATGTTTTACCATGTGAACCTGCGATAGAAATATTAAACATACTATTCGCTGCCAAACCCAATATTTGCGCACGTTTCAGCACCGTGTAGTTGTTTTCCAAATACCAATTGTATTGCAAATGATCTTTAGGAATGGCTGGTGTGAAAATAATTAATTTGGCATCTTTATCTAATGTATCTAACGAATCTTTAAACGTAATTTTGATGCCTTCTTTAATCAATTCATCTGTTAAAGCTGTCGGTGTTTTATCATAACCAGAAACAATTTTACCATGTAAATTAAAATAACGTGCAAGCGCGCTCATACCGATGCCACCGATGCCGAGAAAATAAATGCGTTGTATGTTAGTTAAATTAGTCATAGGTTATTATTCGTTGGCATTTGGGTATGAAATATTTTGTATTATCTCTTTTACAATATCATTTGCAGCATTTGATTTTGCTAATGTTTTGATGTTGTTAGATAATTCTATTTGTTTATTTGTATCAATTAATAAACTCAAAACAGCTTCACCTAATTTTTCTTTTGCTATGATATCTTTTACTAAAATTGCTGCGTTTTTATTTACCAAGGCCATTGCGTTTTTAGTCTGATGATCTTCAGAAACATTTGGTGATGGAATCAGAATACATGGTTTTCCAACAATGCATAATTCTGAAATGGATAACGCGCCAGCTCTTGAAATGATTATATCTGCAGCCGAATACGCCAAATTCATTTCTTTAATAAATTGATGAATGTTGATGTTTGATAAATCTTTATCTTTTGTTCGTTCAATAATTCCATCATAATAAATTTTGCCTGTTTGCCAAATTAATTGAATGCCAGCATTATTCAGCAAGTCTATATTTTTTTCAATAGATTCATTGATTGTGCGCGCTCCTAAACTTCCACCAATAATTAAAATAGTTTTTTTATTTCCATCTAAATTAAAAAAAGCGATAGCTTCCTTTTTATCAGGCAAAACTGCTGTTATATCTTTTCTTACAGGATTTCCAGTCAATATAATTTTAGTTGGATTGAAGAAATTAGCCAAGTTATCATACGCTACAAAAATCTTTTGAGCAAATTTTGATAAAATTTTATTAGTAATTCCTGGATATGAATTTTGTTCTTGGATGAAAATTTTTATACACGATAACGCAGCGACAAACAAAACAGGTCCACTTGCGTAGCCACCAACTCCAATACATGCATCAGGTTTAAACTCTTTAACAACTTTGCGCGCTTGCATTAAACTCTTCAACACTTTAAATGGAAATAAAATATTTTTTGGTGTTAAACTTCTTTGTAAACCAACAACATCCAACCCAACAATTTTATAACCAGACTGTGGTACTTTTTCTATTTCCATTCTTCCAGAAGCGCCAACAAATAATATTTCACAATTAGGATCAAATTGTTTCAAACCATCAGCAATTGCTATTGCTGGAAAGATGTGACCACCTGTGCCACCACCTGCAATAATAAATTTTTTAGTCGTATGTCGTGAGTTGTGAATCATAAGTTGTTATCCATGTATTTCTTCTACTACTTTTAGTTTATCTTTTTTTGTTGTTGATTTCGATGTCACTATTCTTTCTTCTACGCTTCTACTTACACTTAAAATAATTCCTATTGCAAATGCATTGAACCAAATACTAGTGCCACCCCAACTTATCAATGGCAATGTGATACCTGTATTTGGCAATAGATGCACATTGACACCCATGTGAATAACGGCTTGCAACACCATGCTTGTACCTAAGCCAACTGCCATTAATGCACCAAATGCACGCGGTGAATTTTTAACTAATACAATTAATCGCCACATAAAAAATAGATATAAAAACAACACAAATGCGCCACCAAATAATCCATATTCTTCTATTAATGTTGCATAAATAAAATCGGAAAAGGCATCTGGCAAAAAATTACATTGTGTGCTTTTTCCAGGTGCTAGTCGAAACAAACCACCTTTTGCGATAGCGATATATGCTTGTTTCTGTTGGTAGAAATCATCTGAATTTATATCAGGATTTTGCCAACTAGTTACGCGACCAAGCCAAACATCGGCGCGTCCATGATCTTTGATAAAAAACCAAGAAAAAGCAATGATTAATGAAACCATGACTAACCCAGAACCCATAATTGCTAAAATAAATTTTGTACTTACACGTCCAATAAACAATACCACAATACAGGTAGCAAATAAAATTCCAGCACTTGAAAAATTATCGAACATAATCAATCCGCAAATCAATAAAATTGGAGCCATAATATGTATGGTGACTTCTTTGATGTCTTTAATAACGCCTTGTTTTTTGGACAACATGCGCGATGTGTACATAATCAATGCTAGCTTTGCAAAATCAGAAGATTGAAATGTTAAGCCAACAACAGGAATACGAACCCAGCGACTTGCATCATTAATTCGTACGCCAAAAAATTTTGTATACAATAAAAGAGGCACAGAAAGAATCAGCATCATTTGTGCAATGCGCGAAAAATACCGATGGTCAATTTGATGAACAACATAAGTAATAAACAAACCAACTGCTAACATAAAACCATGTCGCAATAAATAATATTCTGTATTTCCATGCATGTTTTTATATGCTAAAGAACGTGTAGAACTATATACTAACAGCAAAGAAATAGCACTCAATGCAGTAACGATGTACCACACATATTTATCACCTTTGATGTTATTTATAATCCGTCCTAGCATGTTTTAGTCAATAGTCGAAAGTCAATAGTCGATGGTTTTAAATTAAAGATTTAATACATTACGTTTAAATTGTTTTCCTCTGTCTTCATAGTTTTCAAACAAATCAAAACTTGCGCAACATGGTGACAATAAAACAACATCGCCTTTATCGCTAATATTATAAGCCATTTGCACTGCTTGTTCCATTGATTGTGTGTCGACGATATAACCAACTTCTGAAGAAAATGCCTCGTGTAATTTTTCATTATCTTTTCCTAAACAGATAATTGCTTTTACTTTTTTATTTACTAAATCTTTGATTAATGTATAATCATTTCCTTTGTCAACACCACCTAGAATAAGCACTGTTGGTTTTGTCATAGACTCTAATGCATACCAAGTTGAATTTACATTTGTTGCTTTGGAATCATTAATAAAATCAACGCTTCTGATAGATGCGACAAATTCTAAACGATGTTCTAAATTTTTAAAATCTTCTAAAGATTCGCGAATTTTGTCGTTTCGAACACCGACTAATTTTGCAGAGATGGCTGCAGCCATTGAATTGTAGGAATTGTGAATTCCGTGGATAGCTAGATCACTTGTTGGCATGGTAAAATTGGTTTTATTGATGTTAATTATTAATTCGTTATTTTCGATGTATGCTCCATTTTCTATTTTTTGATGATAAGAAAATGGAATTTTTTGTACTTGATTATTAGCTTTAGAAAAATTACTCATCGTTACTTCATCATCTTGACAATAAATAAAATAATCTTCTTCACTTTGATTTTTTACTATTGAAAACTTAGAGTTGATATAGTTTTCGAATTTGTAATCATATCTATCTAAATGATCTTCGGTGATGTTACAAAGCACTGCAATATTTGGTTTAAATGATACACAATTATCTAATTGGAAAGAAGAAACTTCTAACACAAAATATTCTTTGTCACCATTTGCTACTTGTCGCGCATAACTTGTTCCGATATTTCCACCTAAACCAACACTGTATGCTGCTTTTTCTAAGATATGGTAAATTAAAGATGTTGTGGTTGTTTTACCGTTAGAGCCAGTAATTGCTATTACTTTGGCTTTTGAAAAACGAAATGCAAATTCTATTTCAGAAATAATTTCAATGTTCTTTTCTTTTATTTTTTTGATGATTGGTGCTTTATCAGGAATTCCAGGACTTTTGATAATGGTGGTTGCAGATAAAATAATTTCTTCTGTATGTTTTTCTTCTTCAAATGCAATATCTAAAGCAATTAATTCTTGTTTGTATTTATCTTTTATTTTACCAAAATCAGATACGAACACATCCATACCTTGCTTCTGTGCAAGTATAGCTGCGCCAACACCGCTTTCGCCACTACCTAATATGATTATTTTTCCGGCCACTGATTTTTTATTTTTATGATTTAAGATGACACATTGAATCTGTCTTTATTTTTTTATCTGATTTTTAGTGTTACGAATGTGATGATTGCTAACAATACACTTACAATTATAAAACGTGTTACAATTTTTGATTCATGATATCCGAGTTTTTGATAATGGTGATGTAGTGGTGACATTTTTAATATTCTTCTACCTTCGCCATACTTTCGTTTAGTGTATTTAAAATATCCAACCTGAATAACTACTGATAAATTTTCTGCAAAAAATATTCCGCATAAAACTGGAATCAATAATTCTTTTCTTACAATTAAAGCTACTGTTGCAATAACACCACCAAGCATTAGGCTGCCTGTATCACCCATAAAAACAGTCGCTGGAAACGCATTGTACCACATAAAACCGATGCATGCACCAACAATAGCTGCACAAACAATTACTACTTCTGCAGAATCTGGAATGTATAAAACATTTAAATAATCTGCTAATTTTATGTTACCGCTTACATATGCAAACACTGCCAATGTCATCATCACTACAATAGAAACACCTGAAGCTAAGCCGTCAATACCGTCTGTTAAATTTGCTGCATTGGAAACTGCTGCGATTATAAAAATTACAAATGGAATAAAAATAATCCAACCCCATTTTTGATAATTTTTTGTGAATGGTTTTAGCAAATAAGTATAGTCTAACAAATTATCTTTTATAAAAGGTAGATTTGTTTTTACTGCTTTTGTTTGATGTGATAAATATTCATCTCCAACACGAGTGCCAATATTTTCATACATTACAGAAGCAGTTGGAACGATTTGTTCTGGATTATTCCAGTCGATTTTATTTTCTGCATCTACTTTATAAATGAATACATTATTGAAATCTCTGCATTTTACATCTGGATGAAAATACAAAGTGCAACCAACAATCAAACCCAAGACTACTTGTGCTAAAATTTTAAATTTACCTCGCAAACCTTCTTTATCTTTCTTAAACACTTTGATATAGTCATCAATAAAACCTATAGAACCCATCCATAGTGTTGACACTAACAATAGTATTACATACACGTTATCTAAGCGTGCAAATAGCAATGTTGGTATCACAATCGCTGCAATAATGATAACACCACCCATTGTTGGTGTGCCTTTTTTTTGCACTTGTCCTTCTAAACCTAAGTCACGAACACTTTCACCAATTTGCATTTTTTGTAATCTGCGAATTACTCGTTTACCAATTACCACAGAAATAATTAACGACAACAAAACTGACATTGCACCACGAAATGTGATAAACTGGAACAAACCACCACCTGGTATATCGATGTTATGTTGTTCTAAGAATTTAAATAAGTGATATAGCATAATTAATTGTTGAATTGTATAATTGAAGAACTATAGAATTATTTTATTTACTCAAATCATTAAATGTTTGTTGCAATATTGCTTTGTCATCGAATGGAAATTTCACTCCATTTATTTCCTGATATTTTTCGTGCCCTTTTCCAGCCAATAAAATAATATCTTTTGCTTGTGCTAAATTCACTGCTACTTTTATCGCTTCATTTCTATCGGTAATCGTCATCACTTTATTGTAGTTGTGTGCTGGCACACCAGCTTGCATTTGTTTTAAAATATCTTCTGGATTTTCGTTGCGTGGATTGTCAGATGTCAAAATAACTTTGGTTGACAATTCGCTTGCAATGTGCGCCATATCAGGACGTTTGGCTGCATCTCGATTGCCTCCACAGCCGACAACCGTAATCACATTTTCGTTTCCTGTACGAATTTCATTAATCGTATCTAACACATTTTTCAATGCATCTGGTGTATGCGAATAATCAACGATTCCAATGATTTTTTGGTTTGAAGAAATTTGATAATCGAATCTACCTTCAGCGCCTTTTAAAACTGAAATTGCAGCCAGCGCTTCTTGCTTATCCATTCCTAACAAAATACAGATTGCATAAATGGTTAGTAAATTATACGCATTGAAGCGACCAATCATTTGTGTATGCACATCAATATTATCAATTTGTATGACTAAACCAGAAAAAGCATTTTCTAAAATCTTAAAACGAAAATTGGCTACTGTTTTTATTGCATACGTATATTTTTTTGCAACAGTATTTTGCAACATCACATTGCCACGTTTATCATCAATGTTTGTTAAGGCAAAAGCATCACTACTTAAATTGTCAAAGAATTTTTTCTTTGCATAAATGTAATCTTGAAATGTTTTGTGATAATCTAAATGATCGTGCGAAATATTAGTAAACGCTGCACCCGCGAACTGCAAGCCTGCAATTCTATCTTGATCAATTGCATGTGAACTCACTTCCATAAATGCATAGTTGCAATTAGCATCCACCATTTGTTTTAACAAAGCATTTAACTCAACTGGATTTGGTGTTGTATGCGTTGACGGAATTATTTCATCATTAATTTTATTTTCAATAGTTGAAATCAACCCTACATTTTCACCTTTATTTTTATAGAGTTCGTATAACAATGTTGCAACTGTTGTTTTGCCATTTGTTCCAGTAACACCAACTAATTTTAATTTTTGTGATGGATTATCATAAAAATTGCAAGCCAATAATGCACTTGTTTGGCGTGCATCTTTTACTTGAACGTAAGTTATAGTTTCATTTTTTTCTGTTGGAATTTCTTCACACACAATTGCACTTGCACCTTGTTCAATTACTTTTGAAATAAAATTATGACCATCCACACTTACACCTTTTATTGCAAAAAACACATCACCATTCATTACTTTTCGTGAATCTAATTGCAATGCATTTATAGAAATATCTATTGAGCCAACAATTTGTATTGACTGAATGTTATTTAATATTTCTTTTAATGTTTTCATTTTTACTTTTCAAGACGCATTTAATGTGTCATTACTAATTTAAATACAGCTGTATTAAACTGCCTTTATTTATTGGCATTCCAGCTGATATTGACTGATTGATTACTTTTCCTTTTCCTGAAAAAACAACTTTTAAACCAACGTTTTCTAATAAATAAATCGCATCATCTAACAACAAACCTTTTACATTTGGAATCGTTTTTTTATTAAAATCAATTTGACCAATCATTCTTTTATTTGTGCTATCTGTTTTTATCATTGCAAAATCCCAATCTTCTCTTAATTCGAAGTTGATGCGCAATTTTTTATTGATATTTTTTATTACATCTGTTGAAGCCATTACTATTGGCATCGGCAGTTCAGCAATTGTAGAATCTTTGTTGATAGCTTTATTTGATTTAATGTTTGATGTGATAATTTTATCAGCCATGATTCTAAAAATTGGCGCAGAAACAGCACCACCAGTTGTCAGCATACCTTGTGGACCACCAACTACTACAATGCAAGAATACATTGGATCATCTGCTGGAAAAAAACCAACGAATGATGATAAATTTTTATTTGTGTAACCTGTATTTCCGAAACTCATTTTTGCCGTACCTGTTTTTCCAGCAATGCGATAATGCGATGTATAGATACCACGACCTGTTCCATTCGGATCTTCCACCACGCGCAACATCAACTCTTTTGCCCATTGTGCGGCTTGTGGCTTACAAATTTTTACTTTATTAACCTGTGGTTTATAATCGCGAATAACCGTTCCATTGTCTAATACTTGCTGCACTAAATATGGTTTCACGCGTGTTCCGCCATTTGCAATTGCATTATAAAAGGCCAAGATTTGTAACGGTGTAAATTTTACTTCATACCCGTGAGCCATCCAAGCTAACGACATACCACTCCATTTTTCTGGTTTGCGAATCATTGGTGATGCTTCGCCTTTTAAATCAATTTTTGTTGTGCTTGTTAAACCAAACTGTTCTAACTTTTTGTAATATTTTTGTTTGTCTTTCGCATAAAATTTATTAATCCATTTTGCAATTGCTACGTTTGAAGAAATAGCCAACGCTTTGCCTGGTGTTAAAAAAGTATATTGTGTATTGTGTCCATCATCAGTTAAAGGTTGACCACCAAAAACTGCGCTAGCATGATTTGTATTAATAGAATCCAAAGGTGTAATGAAGCCATCATCAAACAACGCTAAGTAGCCAGCTGCTTTGAAAACAGAACCAGGCTCGTTGCTCAAACCAAGCGCGTAATTATAAATTTCAGCATAGTTTTCGTCTTTCGTTTTACCCAAATTTGCAATTGCTTTTATTGCGCCTGTTTTCACTTCCATTAATATTGCGCAACCAAATTCTGCTTGATATTCTAAAAGCTTATCATGTAATGTTGTTTCTGCAATATCTTGCAAGCCTAAATCAATTGTGGTAATTATATCGTATCCATTTTTTGGCTCAATTTGTCCTGTACTTTTTATTGGAATCCATTCGCCACCAGCAATTTTTTGTTTTAACAATTTTCCTTCAACACCGCTTAATAATGAATCTGCTGCTTCTTCTAAGCCAATATCCTGTGCGTTTTCACGAATTAAACCGATAGTTCGTTGAGCTAAAAAACCAAAAGGATTTTTACGTTCCTGGTGTGTTTCAACAATCAAACCGCCTTTAAATTTTCCTTCGCGAAAAAGTGGCCATTCTTTTATTTCTTTTAATAATGTGTAATCAGCTTTATCGCATAAAGCGAAATAACGTTTCTTTTGTTTGCGTGCTTTTATTAATTGCCTTTTATATTCTTCAATAGAATTTTGATTAAAATTTTTCCACATATAATATGCTAAGGAATCCACATTGCGCTTAAAAATTTCATCTTTCATTGCTTTAGATGCGAAGTCGATATGCAATTCAAAATATGGAACTGATGTTGCTAATAATTTATCATCTGCTGAATAAATATTTCCGCGTTCGGCTGGAATATCAAACACATTTGTAGTTAATGAATCTGCTAAAGATTTCCAATAACCGTGTTTATAGGTTTGAATTTGATACACTTTTCCTAACACAGCAATACCAAATAAGCAGCATAACGCACCAATTAGGTAAATACGAAATAATATGTTCGACTTAATATTCAATGCAATGTTCCTTTTGGTACTTCAATTTTTTTGGGTGCTTCTTGTAATGATTTTAAACCGTATGGTTCTACTATTTTTTGTAATTCTGATTGTTTGCTTTTTTGATTCATAATAGTCTTAACTGTCATAAATTCCCAACGCAATTCTTTTATATTATTTTCTTTTTCGGTGATACTTCTATTTAATTTAACTGCCAAGTGTGTATTAAAAATTTCTAAAACACCGATACCAACGATTGCTACAACAAACAAAAAATTATGCATTACTTGCGCATACGAAATCCATTCTGCAATGCCGAAGAAGCGTAACACCGTTTCAATTATTTTTTGAAACTGGTTTTGTGTTTTTTCAATTACAACATCATCCGTTGTAATTATTTCTTCTTCAATATCTGTTTGTGGTTCGGTCATTAATAGTTTTGACAGTTGAATGATTTGCTTTTTATGGTTAATCTATTTTCTCTGCAATTCTTAATTTTGCACTTCGTGAACGTGGATTTGATTTTAATTCTGCAACACCAGCTTCGATTGGTTTTTTGGTAATTACTTTTAAATGATGTTCAAAATTTCCATACAAATCTTTTACTGGTTCGTTTTCAAAATTTCCATGCTTCATAAAATTTTTTGTCAATCTATCTTCTAAAGAATGATAACTCATGATTACGAGCCGACCATTTATATTTAGTATTTCCATTGATTGCTGTAAAAAATCTTTTATTGCATTGAGTTCGTCATTCACTTCAATTCTGATTGCTTGAAAAACCTGCGCATAATATTTTGCATCAATTCCTTTTGCAACTGTTTTACATACGTCAACTAAATCTTTGGTTGTTTCAATTGGATGTATTGTACGTTGTTCCACAATTTTTTGTGCTAATGTTTTCGCATTAATCACTTCACCATAAAAACCTAAAATTTGCTGCAGCTGCTCAGCACTATATTCATTCACTACATTTTTTGCACTGACGCCTTCTTTCACATTCATGCGCATATCTAACGGTGCATCAAAACGTGTTGCAAAACCACGCGATGGTTCATCAATTTGGTAAGATGAAATTCCAAAATCCGCTAAAATTCCATCTACTTTTGTAACACCATAGACTTTCAAAAACTTTTTCAGGTGACGATAATTTGCCTGGATCAACGTGAAGCGTTTGTCATCAATTACATTTCTTTTCGCATCATCATCTACATCAAAGGCAAACAATTTTCCGCGTTCATCAAGCTGTTCCAGAATCTTCTTGGAATGTCCACCACCACCAAAAGTTACGTCAACATAAATTCCGTTAGGTTTGATATTCAAGCCATCGATACATTCGTTGAGCATTACTGGTGTGTGATATGAGTTGCTCATCTTTATTTTAAAGAACTATTTATTTGCGTTTATTTTCGACCAAATTTCATCAGCCATATCTGCAAAATTTTCCGGTTCTTGAATATCTGCATGATATGTTTTGCTGTCCCAGATTTCTATTACATCGTGAAAAGCAGTGATGACAATTTCATCTTTGATATCTACTGCATCCATCAATCTTTTTGAAAGTAAAATTCTGTCATTGCTATCCAATTCGACTTGAGTTGCCATTTGGTAGAAGTAGCGCAAAAAATCTCTTTCTTTATTTTGGAAATAGCTGAGTTTGCTCATTTCTTGCGTGATTTGCGTCCATTGTCTTTTGGGAAATAAGCGCAAGCATTTTCCCATTCCTTTATTCAGTATATATTGATTGTCTTCGGTTTCGCCAATTTGTTGCAAAAGATTAGTAGGCAAACGCAATCTGCCTTTGCTATCCACTTTTACTTCATAATTTCCGGTTAAACCAATCATTTATCTGTTTTCTTTCTGTTGAATACAAAAATAGAAGAAAATTAACACAAATTCCCACTTTCTACCATATTTTACCAACTATTAAAGATGTAAAAGTGCAAAAAATGTGAATAACTATAAAAATGATGTTTATTAAATGTGGATATTGTGTGAAAGCACTTGTATTTATTGGACTTTTTATCTACACTGTACTAATAACAGATTTAAAAATTGAGGATAATTTTGAAGAAAATAGTAGTCAAAACCGCGCAGAAGTCTTACTTTGAAGAACTATTTATACCAAAAAGCATTTAATAGTTGTATGGAAAATCATTCGGTTGTTTTATTAATTCAAAAAATAGAGTTGCATTATCCAAAAGAATTGCAGAAACATTTTGCTGTTATTAAAAAACAGCGATTAGAAAAATTATATAAACTTATTATCACCGCAAAAAACGCTGAACAACTTGACAAGAGTTTGTTGTTTAAAAAACTTTTTGCAAAAACGTATTCCGAAAAGAATGATTATTTGTGGCGAAATGAAATACGAGTTTTAAAAGAAGAATTAGAAAAATTTTTGGTAGAAAAAGAACACGATAATTTTTCAAAAACCAATCAAGCATATAATGATTGGTTGTTGATGCATGCATACGATAAATTAAAATTTACGGATGGCATGGATGAGAAGCACGAAAGTTTATTGAAAGAAAAAGACGATTATGCATCCTATAATTTTGTGTTAGATGCTTGCTTGTTACAGCTAAATAATCTGCATCATAAAGTGCCAGATTTAATGAAACGCATGAACGAATATCCAGCGCAAATTAATGATAGTAAACAAGTATTAAATGATATGATTGCTGCTTATTGTGCAAAGCTGAATGTACAAAGTTCATACTACAATTGGATATCTTACAATCACAAACTAGAACAAAGAGAAAGTTTAATATTGAATGAATTCCATATTACTTTAGAAAAAAATCCTATCAGTAACTTTCATAATAATTTTGCTCAATCGTTTACCATATCTGCTGATCCAAATTCGTTTGAAAGTCAGTTAATGCATTTGAATGAAGCCATTGAAATAATTGAACCACTTTACAAGAAAAATAAACTTTTACATGAGGCACGTTTCTTAGTTTTAATGGCAAAAGGTAGAGAAATTTCATCCTTTGGTTATTTTTTAGAAGCACATGAAATATTGAGTAAAATAAAAGCAGATGCAGACAAATTAAACATTCACAACAAAACTGTTTTTTATGTAAACTACATTACGAATTTAGTGAAATGTAAATTTTATAAAGAAGCATTGCATACTTTAGAGAATGAATTTACCATTGAAAACTCATTGTATAAAAACATGCTTTTGTACAATAGGTTGCTGTGCTATTTATTTTTGCGTGACACCAAAAACTTGGCTACTTATATCACTTATGATTTAGATGCTGCGCCATTTCCGCAAAACTATGTACTTAAAATGATAAAGTCTGCCTACTTTTATTTGATTGGTGAATATGAAACTGCGCTTTCTATTATTAATAGTTTATTGCAAGCAAAATCTTCTTCTGATAATATGCAATATTACCAACCTGTTGCTACTATATTTAAAAGACTCTATACTGTTTCACAAAAAAATAGTTTCGTAAAAAAATGGTCAGAAAAAGACATAAAATCATTGCGAGATAGTATTCATGAATTTGAAGAAACCACACCCAATGAATTTAAATTAGTCTCTACATATTTATGGTTAAAAGATGAAATACAGCTAAATCTAATCAAAAAATAGAATTTTTAATTTAATTCAAACATTTCTATTTCAACAACTTAAGTAGAATACTTTCAATTTACTACTCACAAAATCAAAATACTTCGTTTTGATTCATTTTTTGTTTGATGCAGTTTTACATCAACAAAAAATGAATTATGAAAACTACTTCTAAACTACTTCTCAGTATTATCTTACTTAGTACGCTCCTTGTTTCCTGCAAAAAAGAAACTGCAACTGCCGATGGCTGGCAATTTACCAAACTGGTAAATGCAACTTTAGACAATGATGGTTACATGGTAACTTTAGATTTTTATCAAAAGAAAGGCAACGAATGGCGAATTGTACAAATGACTCCTGATGATTTTACTATATTTAATTTAAAAGGTATTATCAAGCCAAACGCTTATGAATTACCTGTTGACAATAACAATGCATTCGTAACTTCAAACATTCGGCTTTTTAATCCTGCAGACAACAAAGTTTATAATCAGGGAAATTTAAGATGGTTTTTAGGCGATCCTATCCAGTTCAAAACATTTAACACGTTTGGTGATGATTTTCCTGATATGCCTGCTGCTTATAACTCCATCAGCAAATTTAGTGCAGCTACATTTTCATTAGAACAAGC
>CALLKF010000011.1 GCA_938008535.1 uncultured Saprospirales bacterium
GAAAATATTATGGCGGCACGTTTCGTTATAATGAAGAAGAATATTTTAAATCACTTTATCCATTAAATATTACCGAAGTAACTGCACATCGTTTATTAGAACAAATTTATGAAGGTTTAGTGACGTTTGATGACAGTACATTGGCTGTCATTCCAGCATTAGCAGAACGATGGACGATTGATGAATCAAAAAAAATATACACTTTCTATCTTAGAAAAGGTGTTTTTTATCACGATGACCCTTGTTTTCCAAATGGAAAAGGAAGAGAATTAAATGCTCAAGACGTAAAATTTTGCTTCGATAGATTATGTTACCACAATCCAGCTGACAACCAAGGTTTTTGGATTTTTAAAGATGTTGTAAAAGGTGCAAGCGAATATGATTCATTAACATCCAAAAATATCATTCCTGCTACTGGTGTTTCTGGTGTTCGTGTACTAAATGATTCTACAGTTGAAGTTGAATTGGAAAAACCATATGCAGTTTTCTTAGCACGATTAGCTTTAATCTTTGGCAAGATTTATCCACGTGAAGCATTTGATAAATATGGTGCTGATATGCGCGAACATTGCGTTGGAACTGGACCATTTTATTTAAAAATTAATCAAGATAATCAGATTTCATATTTGGCACGAAATCCAAATTATTGGAAAAAAGATGAATTCGGAAATCAGTTGCCTTATTTAGATGCAATTCGTGTTTCATACATCAAAGAAAAGAAAAATGAATTATTAGAATTTAAAAAAGGCAACAGTGATTTAGTATATAAATTTCCATTGGAAATGATTGAAGAAATTATGGATAATAAACATAATTTAAAACCTGAATACCAAAAATTTCAATTGCAATTTATGCCAACGATGTCGTTGCAATATTATGGCTTTCAGCATCAAGGAAAAATATTTAATAATATAAATGTCCGCAAGGCATTTTGCTATGCATATGATAGAGAAAAATTATGTGAATACACGCTGAAAGGTTCAGGTTTTCCTGCTATCTACGGCGTTGTGCCACCAGGAACTGGCACCTATGATTCTAAGCAAGTGAAAGGGTTTAATTTCGATCCTGCAAAAGCTCAAACGTATTTGGCGTTGGCTGGTTATCCAAAAGGAAAAGGATTTCCAAAGCTTACGTTAGAGTTAAATTCTGGTGGTTCACGCAATTCGCAAGTTGCTGAAGCTATCAAAAAAATGATTGAAGAAACATTAGGTATTGAAATTGAATTATTGATGGTTCCTTGGGCACAGCATACCGAAACCGTGGAAACTGCAAAAACAGATTTTTATCGTTTAGGTTGGCAAGCCGATTATCCAGATGCTGAAAATTTCCTGAATTTATTTCACAGCAAATACGTTCCTGACGATATCAATCAAAAAACATATATCAATTCATTTCGCTATAAAAATAAAGCATTCGATATTTTATTCGATAATGCAATTGCAAATGTTGATGAAAAAGAACGCAATATTTTATATTCAAAAGCAGATCAGCAAGTAATTGACGATGCTGTGGTGCTGCCAAATTACTACGATATTGATTTCCGTTTGCTTCAACCATATGTGCGTAATTGTCCGCAAAATGCAATGGAACAACGCGATTTTTCTGAAGTTTATTTTGTGCCTTTAAAAAAATAAAAAGATTTCATTTTCTTATTTTTGTATTCAATTTAATTTATGACCTTAGAATCTGTAGAACAAACCGCTATCAACAAAAGATATTTTTATAGAAATATTTTCACGGCATTACCGCAATTTGCAAAAAGTGGAATTTATGGTGCAGTTCATGCTTATCGTTATTCAAAATGGAATGCAGCTGGCAAACCTGTACCACCACCACACGCCGTAAAACAAGATGCTATTAAAGAATACGGTAAAAAATACAACGTAAAAACGTTTATTGAAACCGGAACTTTTTTAGGTGATATGCTGGAAGCGGTACAGGCAAATTTCGATACTTTATATTCTATAGAAATAGTTGATTTTATTTATGAATTAGCAAAAAATCGTTTCAAAAATAATTCTAAAATCAATTTGCTTTTAGGTGATAGTTCAACAAAATTACCTGAATTAGTTAAACAGTTGAAAGCACCTGCATTATTTTGGTTAGATGGTCATTTTTCTGGTGGCGACACTGGCTTTGGAGAAACAGGTTGTCCAATTTATGCAGAAATCGATACCATTTTTGCTTCACCATATAAACATGTTATTTTAATTGATGATGCACGTTGTTTTATCGGTGCAGTTGGCTATCCACCATTGGAAGAATTTAAACAAGCAATCACTTCAAAAATGTCAAACGCATCTTTTGAAGTGAAAGATGATATTATTAGAATTGTCTATTAGATTTTAAACTAAAATAACTTTCTTTTTTCATTCGTGAAGTTTATATTTAACTTCGACAAACGATGAATAACAATTACGAATTATTACTTGGTAAATTAGATGAATTTATTCGAAAATATTATTTGAATAAACTCATAAAAGGAACACTTTTGTTCTTAGCATTGGTATTTGCTTATTATTTATTCGCAAGTTTATTTGAATATAAATTATACTTTTCACCAGTCGTTCGTAAATTTATCTTAGCAACCTTTTTAATTGGCACAATTTCTACTTTATGTGTTTGGATTTTTTTGCCGTTATTTCATTTCTTAAAATTAGGCAAAACTATTTCGCATGAGCAAGCAGCACAAATTATCGGCACACATTTCCAAAATGTAAAAGATAAATTACTCAATATTTTACAACTTAAGAATCAATCACAAAATGCATATAATAAAGAGTTGATTGAAGCTTCTATTTCTCAAAAAATAGAAAACATAAAATTGGTTCCGTTTTCAAGTGCCATACAACTTGCTGAAAATAAAAAGTATCTGAAATATGTGTTACCACCAATAATTTCGGTACTTGCCATCTTTTTAATTGCGCCAAATATTTTTAAAGAAAGCAACAAACG
>CALLKF010000012.1 GCA_938008535.1 uncultured Saprospirales bacterium
GGATTCTTTTTCCCCGTAGCGCAGCGATCCTCTCGGAAAGCTCGCCTCAGCGGGCTTTCCGCTTGCGACTGCCTTGCGCGGAGCCGGAATAGCCCCCTGCCCCACGGAGATGTTTTCAACTGCCCCCTCCCGGCGCGCTTGGCGGCCAGCTGAATGGCGATCCAGTTCATCGACTGTCTCGATAACCTCGGGCGCACCCTTTGGCTCAAACCGGAACTCAAGTTCGGTAACGGTTCTGCCTTGTCGTATCTCGCGCCACTCGACGCGGAAGTGCGCCAATTGGTCGATCTCTGACTTAGCCTTTTCGAGGACCTTTCTGCGAAGCTGGGCGAAGTCGGTGTAGACCTCGGGAGGAATACCAAGAGCTGCTCGAAGCGCCTGCATATCGCCCCGCC
This sequence comes from uncultured Saprospirales bacterium, assembly GCA_938008535.1. Taxonomy (GTDB): domain Bacteria; phylum Bacteroidota; class Bacteroidia; order Chitinophagales; family JADIYW01; genus JADJSS01. Next base: position 396 of record CALLKF010000012.1, read on the forward strand.
AAGTCGCCTGACGACGATGCAACCGAAGCGCTCCTAGTTCGTACAGTTTGAGCGCATAATTTGACCGGAAGCCAAGCACTGCCTGCCGATTGAGTACAGCGTAAGTCTCTGATGCCTGGATCAGCTTGCGCGCATCAGGCGTGAACTCCCACTCGATCCAGCCTGCTTCACCGCCCTCCTCTTCCGTTTCCTCCCGTGACCGCGAGATCAATGAAAACAGAAGTGTCGCCTTCTTTCCCCGCCAGGATTTGTCATCAACGGCGAAGAGCGTTCGGTGCAGTTCCTGAAGCATGTCGGTGATCCGCTCATTGCCCTTGTGGGCTACACCAATGCTGGAAAATCCACGCTGCTCTCTCGCCTCACTCGCGCCAATCCCAAAATCGCCAACTATCCTTTCACGACGCTCCACCCGAACTTGGGTGTGGCCATTTACCACAACCGTGAAATTGTATTCGCTGATATTTTGTTAAACAGCTCAGTTTTTAAAGCAGCACACGTTTTATTGGTATCAACACCGTTGTAGTAAGTACCTGGATCAGCTTTTGTAATTTGGAAAGAGATAAAAATTACAATGGAAAGTAAAAGTTTCTTCATAAAATTGACGTGAAGAACAAAGATAATCTATTCCAAAATAAAAAGCTTGTTAAAATTGTACACTAATTCTTGATAAAACTTCCAATCCAATCAGATGAATTGTTTGAAAGTTTGATGAAATACTCGTTTGCTGCCAAATCTATAATATTTATTTCCAGTTGAGTTTTGCTTTTATCTAATTGTACTGTTTTCACCAACGCTCCTTTTATATCATAAATGTATAATGCATTATTTTCATTACTAATGTTTTTAGGAATTTCAATCGTAATATATGATGATGATGGATTTGGATAAATAGTTAATTTTTCTGCTTTAGAAATATTTTTGACACCTAAAATAATATTCGTTGTATCGTACTGAATATCTAAATACGGACTTTCCAACGCCATAGTATCGCCGTTATAAAATTTAATAAAATTGGTATCTAAGATTTCTAATCGGAACTGCGTAGTACCAGTTTTGTTGATGAATTTTAAGGCATCATCGTGCAAATCAAATCGCAGTGAATAGTCTTTGCCTCGCAAATTTCCGGCAACGCAGGCAACATCTGCAAGCGATGCTGCTTCATTGAAATCGCTTGCTTCTACTTGGTTGCTGCCAAAAGTTCCTTGTTTAATATCTAATTTAAAGTAATCAGGAAATTTTGAACCATAAAAAGAATACGCACGTTGGATAAATGTATTGCGTATAAACAACGATGCTTTTTTTATTTTTTTATTATCAGGAATAGATTCTGTATTGAACGAAATAATTCCTTTTGTTTTGCTGATGGTAGAATTAGCTACTTGAATTTCGCCAGTTCCAACTGTTCCATTTTGTTTCACAAAACCATCTTCCGTTTGTCCAACAGAATAAAACGATGTATCACGATTTCTTCGCAAATAATTATTAATAAAAACACGCATATAGTATTCTGCTAAATAAGTATAACCTAATGGACTTAAATGATAGGTATCAATTCCAAGTAAACCCATAGCTGCATGTGGTGATGGATAATTTATGTTTCCACCAGGAAAAGGCACAGAACGAGGTGGATAGGTTCCGAATGGTGGATATCGCAAAGGTGTTGTTTGACCAAAGCACCATTGCATCAATCCGTTTGCACTGAATGAATGAATGTAAGGTTTATTATAAGCCAATACCACAGAATCTTGATAGGCAGTAATATAACCCATAAATCGATTAATTTCATAAGGTGAAGCATAACCTCTTCCACTCCATAAATCGCAATACGGATCCCACGGAAAATCTAAACAAGGATCGTTGAAATTTGTGTAATCGTAGCTTTGCCAAATTATTTGTGCATTTGGCAAAGTGGTATGTATATAATCAAAAATACTATCCATAAATAATTTAGCTAAATACAAGTCGTTATCTAACACGTTTAAAGAATCACCTTTGCGAATTCCAAAAGCAACATCATTGCCACCAAGAGAAACCATTACTATATCTACTGGATGACCTCTATCAGAATAAATCGCGCCTTCTAATGCGTGACGTGTCAATGGAAATTGCCACCAAGTTTCAGCAGTCATACTAATTAAAGAACTACCTGCTCCAGTAGAAATATAATCAGCAAAGCCATATTTTGCCAAAGCCGAATCGTATGCTAAATACAGAACTGGAAAATGTGCCCAACTATCACCAGCTAATCGTAAGTGGCGTTCAATTCGTTTGTTGCAAGCATTTTGCGAAAAGCTATTAAAAGCAAATAATAAAATGATAGTAAGTATGGATATAGTCTTCTTCATTGTTAATTTTTCTTAAATTTATTAAAAAAAAGAGAAGTATTTACAATAAATTTATGAGTAAACGTTTACAAATCAAACAATAACCATGAAAAAATTATTCACCAATGTTATTTTATTTTTGAGTTGTTCATTTGCAATGGCAAAAACGTCTATCAATTCCAACCAAAATTTAATGGATGCCATAAAAAACAATAGTGTAAAATGTGTGCTTCGTGGTAACAGCGAAAGCACGCATTACTTGGAACCTATTATTGCAACCGTTACCAATGTTACAAGTGAACCTCTAACGCTGCAAATAGATGATGGCGATTTATTTATTCCAACAGATACCAACAAACAAAATATTGTAGTGACCAATCAGGAAATTTTTGTTTTAAAACCTTTAGAAAAAAAGACGTTGAAAATAAAAGGTATGTGTACTGAACAAAAAGATGGTGCAGGAAATAACGAAACATTTTATAAACTTCAAAAAAATAACAATCAAAATTTAAAAAAACTAAGCGAGTTTATACAGTCAAAAAAGTACCAAACTTCTGCTGCACAATATGCAGTTTGGAGTTTAATGAACAACAGCGATTTGAATTCCATTTATTCATCTGATTCAACTGAAGAAAAAGAATTGAAAAAATACATGGCTTCGCTAACAGGTAAAACATTTGAGTTAGTGAACAAGAATTATCGTTATAATTATTACGAACCACCAAAAGAAAAAGTTGGTGGAAAATATGAATACAATTTCTCTAAAAGTCAAGATGTTCAAATAGCCATGTTTGACAAGAATGGAATTTTAGTGCGTGAATTATTTAACCAGAAAAATGTTCCACCAGGACAACACACTTTTAATTTTGAATTTGATTCAGGTGTTTACACTGACGATGTCTATTATTTTAAATTGATTGCAATGAATGATGTTTTAGTCAATCAAAAATGGAATATTAAAGATATTCGTGATGGATTTAAGAAAAAAATACAGAATAGAGAGTAGGTATAAGACATTAGTGAATGGTTAATAGAAATTAGTAAAGAAAAAGAAAAATATTTTTGGTTTTTACTGCCTACTGCTTACCTTGCATACTAAATACTTAACATGAATTATTGGTTAATGAAATCTGAGCCAGATGTTTTTTCGTATGATGATTTGGTGAAAAAAGGCAGCGAACATTGGGACGGCGTTCGAAATTACACAGCACGAAATAATATGCGTGCCATGAAAAAAGGCGACAAGGCATTTTTCTATCACAGTAATATTGGCAAAGCTATAGTTGGAATTATTAGCATTGTAAAAGAGGCCCATCAAGACCCGACAACAGATGAAGTTGCTTGGGTTTGTGTAGATGTTGCACCAAAAGAGAAATTAAAAAATCCTGTGACGCTTGCTGCGATAAAAGCCAATCCTAACTTAGCAGAAATGCAATTAATTAAACAAAGCAGGTTGTCCGTATCTGCTGTTACAAAAGAAGAGTTTGATGAGATTTTGAAGATGAGTAAAACGAAGTAATAAGATATAAGTAGGAAGTAATATGATTAGAATTATTTTTCTTACTACTTATTACTTACTACTCACTACTTTTTTAAACATCCTTATATTTTTGCATTACTAAAAACGCTAAAATACTAGACAGCACACATGCAACAGCAACCATGCGAATACCAAACGGATTGTCAGGTGTTTTTCCTAAAAGTAACAAAGATGGAAAAATTAAACTCGTGATTGCAACACCAATTTTCATCATAAATGTTTTCAATCCAAAGTAAGATGCATTCTTGGCAATGCCTGTTTTTTTGAAATCATTTTCTGCATTATCACCAGCTAATGCCATTGGCAAAATACCTAAAACCGCTGTTGGATAGGTATTTAGGAAAACATAAACAATAATAAAAAACAAAGTTGGCACTTTATATAAACCAATAGTTGCAGTGAAACTAAAACTAATAATCAAACACAATAAAGCAGATTGCATTACTTTTTTCTTGCCATAAGCATCCACTAATTTATCAATTATCGGATACATAAACATAGATGCAATACCTACACAATACAAAATAATGGCTGTATAAACATTATCAATTTTAAGTAAAGCAGCAACAATATAAGGCACAGCCACCACAAATATTTTTTGCGGAAACCAGTAAATTAATTCAACAATAACTAATACTCTGAAATTTTTATCATTCCAGACTTCACGCATATTATCAAAAATATTTTTGTGTTTTGCATCAAATTGAAGTTCTGCTTGCGTAATATTTTTACTTGAATTATCTTCCACAAATAAAACAGGCATCAACATTAAAACCATTGCCACCACTGCGTAAACTAATACGCTTAGTTGAAAAATCGATTCGTTTGGCATCGTGTCTTTATAAACACTTAAAATAATATTGATAGTCTGACCAATGCCAATTCCAAGTGCATACGCAATGGAAATCATCATAATAATGTGCAAGCGTTCTTTTTCTTCTTTTGCTATTTCATTAATCAATGCGTTGTATGGTGTTGTATAAAAGCATTTTATAATAAATGCTGCAATAACGGTAACTGACAACCAAACTGCATTGATTGCATGTACACCATCTTTTAAAGGAAAAAAAACAGCAGCTGATAAAACAGCAAATGGAATAACAGAAGCTGCCATAAATGTTTTACGCTTGCCAAATTTAAATGTGCTTCTATCGCTTAAACTTCCAACAATTGGTTCCATAAATGCACTGATAAAATAACCAACAGCAGATAAAATTCCAACAATTGTAAACACTTTAAAAACTGCACCTTGATACACAAACGCTTTAAACATAGGTTTGCCATTATCAGGTGGTAAATAAAATTGATAGATAAGTTCAGTAAAACCAAATACAGCTAAACTCCAACCGGTTTGTCCAGCTGCAAATGCAATTTTTCGAATTAACGGAACTTTTTTAAAAACAGGAATTTGTTCAGCTATAACTTCATTCATTCAACTAAGATAAAATAAAATGTTTGAATTATTTGTTACCTGAAATGACATTATATTTTGTTTACAACAACTTACAAGATTTTAATTCTTTATTTTTGAACTAAATTTTATTTATGGATAATAACGATATAATGAAAAAATTACGCGTTGCGTTGCAATTGAAAAATGAAGACATTTCAGCAATTTGTATGTTAGTTGATTTTAAAATTACACCAAGCGAACTAACTGCAATTTTTAGAAATGAAGATGATTCAAGATACAAAGCTTGTGGCGACCAGCTTTTACGAAATTTTTTAAATGGTTTAATTATTCATAAACGTGGAAAAATGGAACCCAAAAAACCAATTACAAAATGAGTTTTAAACATCAAGTTTATGAACGTTATTTACAATTGATCAATGAAAAGTTTAATGCATTGCAAGTAATTTTAAATGAATTAAATGACAGTGCTAAAAATGAAACGAAAAGTACTGCTGGTGATAAACACGAAACGGCTCTTGCTATGTTGCAAATTGAACAGGAAAATACAAGAAATAAATTAAAAGAAGCAACGGAACAAAAACTACAATTAGATCGTATTGACATCAACCTAATATCTGAAAAAATAATTAAAGGCAGCTTAATAAAAACGAATCATGGTTATTTTTTTTTAAGTATTGCTTTAGGAAAAATTAGTGTAGAACATCAACAAATCATAGCACTTTCACCACAATCGCCATTAGGTTTGAAATTAGTTGGTTCAAAAATAAATGATGAAATTGAACTGAATAATTTGAAGTATGTAATTGAAAGTTTTGAGTAAAAAGCTATTTTCTACACAAACTATTATACAATTCTACAACAATATGTAAATGCTTATTTTTATAATTTTTCTCTTCAATTTTCTGCAAAACAATTGGACAATCTGCTAAATATTTTGCCATTTCTGATTTAAACTTATTAGTATTGTACGTAAATAATTTTTGATTTAAAAACTCTAAAACTGGTGTGCTGTGCATAACATTATTTGATGCAGAACCAAATCCACCAGAAATAGAACTCATGGAATAATAATTATACAGACTCAATTTTCCTTTTACTAATTGCATTAAAAAAATGGTAGAGTCGTTATCAGAAAAATCTGTTGATCTATAAAAAATATTCTTTTTGGAAACAAAAACCATCGTATCGTCTTTTTCTTCTCTTTCATCATAATATTCAAAACCATACGCTAAAATATCATTCGGTGTCATTGTGATTTTTTCACCAACATCATTAATATATTCCATTTCCTGTTGCATTTTTATAAAATTAAAATCGATTGAATACGCAGCATTATATGGAATTTTCAACAATGCTTTAATTGTATCGTGATTATTAGTTACATAAAATCCTTTAACTTTTTCAGCTTTAGAAAAGAATATAAAAGTACATGTCAAAATATATAGAGAAAGAAATTTTTTCATATTTTATTTGATCAATTAATTAACCAACACTTAAAATTTTAATTTCCACACGTTGATTTAACGGAGAACCTGGTGCAGCAATTAAAAATTGTTTTCCATAACCTTTATATTGCAATCTATCTTTTGCAATACCTTTACTAATCAAATAATCTACACAAGTTTTGGCTCTATTATTTGATAATTGATTACAAAATGCATCATCACATAAACCATTTGTATGACCACCAATTTCAATTTTCAGTTTACTGTTTTTCTTTAAAAACGCAACTACTTTATCTAATTCCGGATACGATGGAATTTGCAAATAGGCGCCATCCGCAACAAAGAAAATTTTATCTGCAATAGCAACTGCACCAACTTCAATTGGAACATTAAACAAATCGTATTTTTGTTGTAATGCAGCATTTGTACTTGCAGTTTGTTTAATTTTTGATAAGGAATCAATGGCACGTTTCATCGATAAAACTTCACGCTCTTGTTGTTTTTTCAATGCGTCTAACTTAGCTTTATCCAATTCCATTTTTGCTTTTTCTGCAGCCAATTTATCACGTTCTGCCTGCATTTGTGCTAATAAATCATCCATCTTTTTTTTCTCTAATTCCAAACGCTGCTTCTCACCTATTAACTCAGAATTTTCAGCAGCCAATTTATCTTTATCTGTTGAAACTTTATCGCGTTGTGCTTGTAAATCTGCAATATCTTTTTCTAAATCTTGTTTATTAGAACCCATTTTATCCAATGTTGCAATTAACTGTTGTGATGCTAATTTTTGTGCATCTTGTAACGAATCTAATTTTGCTTTTTCTGCTGATAAATCAATCATAGGTGCAGTAGCAATTGGTTGCGCTGTTACAGCTGGAACATCAGCAATTACTGGTTTTTCTTGTTCTGTTGATGTAATTGGTGTTGTATTTGTATTTGCTGGTTCAACACTTCCAACAACAATTGTTTCTACTACTTTTGGTTTATCTAATTGACTTTTTAAATCGTCTAATTTTTTCTGCAAATCATCTGTCGCATTATTATTTGACGTTACAACTGGTGCTGTATTTATTGCTAAAGGTTGTGTTGGTTGATTTGAAATTACAGGTTCAATTTTTGTTGAAGTTGCTGTGGTTGGTGCAGCACCAATCGCATTCATTTCTTCTTTCATTTTTCGTAGCTTCTCTTCATATTTTGCAATTGCTGGATTAGGAGCTGTTGATGTTGGTGTGTTTGTTACATTATTTTTTGGTGTTTCATACGTTGTTTTAGGTGCAACAGTTTCTGTTTTTTGTACAGGTTGCACATAAATTGTTGTTGGAGCAGGTGCAGTAACTGTTGGACTTTTTTGTTGTGCTTTTAATGCATCTAATTTCTTTTGATATTCATCGTAATCTTTAGAAGCTGGATCTTCTTGTCGCTCTTTAACCGTTGTTACATTATATGGTTTGTTCACGTTTGGATTATCAATGCGCGTACTTTGTGGTTGCTGATATTGTTGTGATTTTAATTCTGCTAATTTCTGATCCAATGATTCAGTTTTAGCATTCGTTGTTGGCAAAGGTGCTGTTGGATTTTCATATGTTTTATTATTCACATATGGATCGTATGGCTTGTTATTATTGATAGTTTGCGGTGTTGATACTTTAGCAGTTTGTGCAGTTTGTTGTTTTTTCAACTCATCTAATTTTTGTTGCAATTCATCTGTTGCTACATCTGATTTTTTTAATGGTTGATTATATGTTGAAGGTTGTTGTGCATATTTATTCGGATCTACTTCATTGGTTTTATAGGTAGTCGTTGGTGCAGTTGTAGCAATTTCTTTTTCTTCTACTTTATAAGCAATCGGATCCATGTTTTTAATTCCATCATTAATAGTTTTATTTGGATCATATTTAATTGCATCTGGATTTGATGTTACAGTTGTTGTTGGTGCAACAATAGTCGGATCTTTTTGCATTGTTTTTAAACGTGCAATGTCATCATTGGCTGGATTATATGTTGGATTGCTTTTAACTTGTTGCTGTGCAGCACGTTCTTCTGGTGTCAACACTTTTGGTGCAGGCTTTGGTGCTTCATATGGTTTTACTGTATTGATTTGTTCTGCTTTAGGTCTTTTTTCTTCTTCCGTTTGATATGGTGTAATAGAATTAATTTGTTCAACTTTCGGTTTGTTTTCTTCTGGTTGATATGGTTTGATAGAATTGACTTGTTCTACTTTTTGTTTATTTGTTTCTGGTGCTTGATATGGTGTAATAGAATTTACTACTTCTTTTTTATACACTACTTTTGGTTGTGTTGGTTGTTGAACAACAGGTTGCTCTGTAACTTGTGTTGGTGTTGAAACAACAGCTGGTTGAACTACTTGTGCAATTGGTTGCTGCAAAACTGGAGTTTGCGTTGGAACTTGCGCTTGTTGTTGTTTCAATGCTTCTAATTTTTTTTGTAGTTCATCCGTTGCTGTTTGTGTCGGAACAGATGGTTTTACTGGTGTTGTAGCTACAGTTGGTGTTGATGGAACTACTGCTGTTTGCGTAACTTCTTGCTTTTGTTTTGTAGTAACTATTGGTTGTTGAATAGCTGGAGTTTGTGTAGGTACTTGTGCTTGTTGTTGTTTCAGTGCATCTAATTTTTTTTGTAATTCATCCGTTGCTGGTAGTGTAGTAACTGCTGGTTTTACAGGTGTTGTAGCTACAACAGGTTGTGTTGCTGGTTGCGTTGGAGCTTGCACTGGTTTATTCAATTCATCTAATTTTTTTTGCATTGCAATCGTTGCATCGTTTGGTTTAGTTGCAATTGGATTTGTTGTAGTTGGTTGTACTGTTGTTTTCGGTTGCGTTGGTTGAGTTACAACTGGTGCAGGTTTTGTTTGATCTGATTTTAATTGTGCTAATTTTTTATCTAATGCATTATTCGGAACTTCAGATTTTAAAGGTGCATTCGCTAAAATTTTTGCCATGTCCACAGCTTCAGGTCTTGCTTCTTTTGGTAATTTAATTCTAAATAAATCATTCAAACCATAATAAGAATCTTCGCTGCTATAATAAATATAATCGCCTTGTGGTGGAATCGTATAATAAATATCAATTTTCGGCGAATTGATAATATCACCTAAATTCAATGGTTCGCTCCAGTTTTTCCAGCTTTGATCCAAACGCTTACACATATACATATCATAACTTCCAAATCCTTGTCGGCCAGCCGACGAAAAATAAATCGTTTTATTATCTGCTGCTAAAAACACACTATTTTCACCGCCAACAGTATTTACTTTTGGTCCTAAATTCATGGGTTCGCTCCAATCGCCATCTGCATATTTAAACGAAACATACATATCTAAATCACCATAACTGTCATCACGTTGTAAACACATCAACATCACTGATTCATCTAAGCTTAATGCATGACAAGAATATTCATTTTGGTTATAGTAATTTTTTATATTGAGTGCTTTGGGTTTAGTCCACATTCCATTTTTTCCTCTTGTGCTTAATGACACACCACCTTCACCACCTTTTTTATATTTATTGGCGAGATATAATCTATTATTATCGGTACTTACAAAACATACATAATTATGCATTTCTGTATTGAGTGGTTCACCAATATTTTCTGCTTTGCTCCATTTTCCTATTGGCGTCAACTTACTAAAATAGATGTCATCTTTATGGTCTTTTCCTACATTGTCTTCTGCAAATTTTCGGGCAAAATAAAGTGTTTTACCATCAGGTGAAACAATTGGTAAATGATCATAATAACTTGAATTTACATTGGCACCTAAATTTTCAGGCATACCAATTTTTTCAGAATATTGCACCACATTAATTGTTGGATTATATGGCTGTGTTGTGGAAGAAATTCCAATGCAATCAATCTGTTGCATGCCTGGAACATTCGTATTTAAAATCAATTTTAATTTATTGATGTTATATTTTGGAGTAATTTTTATGTACGTTAAAAAATCACCATATTTTTGTTGATAGCTTGTATTTTTATTTTCATAGACAGTACTACTTTTACCGTTATTATCATATAAAATAATTTCTCGAATTGAGCCAGCATTTAAACTCTCACCAATGATAATTTGCTGTACTGTTTGTGGATTTGAAAAACCAACCGTGATATGTTCTTTTCCAGCTTGTGTTTTACCAATTGCCCAAGCCAAAGGACTTTCTCCATATTGTGCTGTATTTGGTGGACCAAGCACTTGTGATGCTTTGTATCTTGTAGAATTTTCTGGTATATCTTTAGAAAATTCTGAAGAAAAATCAACGAGCTTGGTTGCCCATTGAACTTGTCCAAAAGAGTGATAAGTAGTAAGTAATAAGTAAAAAGTAATAAATAAGAAATGCTTCTTCATAGCGACAAATTAATCTTTAATTAAACTAAATATAGTTAATCTTTCTAAATTTTGAAGAATATTACGCAAGTTTTGTACCAACATACTTTTTTAATGAGAATAACGTTTATTTTTGGTACTAATTTTGAAGTCAATAAGCATGAAGAATTATTTCCTATTCTATTTTATTTTAATATCAACCGTTTGCAGCGCGCAAATTTCACCAGATGATTTTCAAAAAATTAAATCGTATGAAGATACGATTCGTATTTATGGCGACACGTTGATTAATTCAGAAACTAAAGAAAACAGAACGATTGCTAGTTATAGAATTATAAAAACATTGACAAAGGCATTAAAAATTAAAAACTCATTTTATTATCGTTGGGATTCTTTGTTGCCAATGAAAATTTTGGAACCTGAAGATCATAGTTTTAAGATTTTTACTTGGTATACACGCAGCGACGAAGATTTGTATAAATATTATGGCACCATTCAGTTAAAATCTGACACACTTAAAATGTTTCCTTTAATTGACTACTCTGACTTCACTGATAATCAGGAACAAGTAGTTGTTGACAACAACAATTGGATTGGCTGTATGTATTATGGAATCAAAACGGTAAAAAGTGGTAAAAATACATTTTACACCTTGTTTGGTTGGGACGGCAATAATGCAACGAGCAACAAAAAAATACTGGAAGCTCTTTGGTTTAAAAATGGAAAACCACGTTTTGGTGCTACTATTTTCGACTTTGGTAAAGGAAAATTACAAAATCGAGTGATTATAGAATTTGCCAATGAAGCTAGTGCAACCTTAAATTTTGATGTTGCTGAAAATAAAATTGTTTATGATCATGTTGCAGCAAATGGTGATGCATTGGAAGGTGTTTATGCCAATTATATTCCTGATGGAACCTATGAAGGATTTGTTTGGAAAAAAGGAAAATGGCTGCATTTAAATGATATTACCTATCAAAAACGCAAAGATGGTGAAGCTCCAAACGTGCAGAAAAAAGAAAGTTTGCAGTTATATACACCATTGCCAGCACCAAAACCTAAATAATATTTTTTATGAAATATAGATTATCAATTGCATGTGTATTTTTATTTCATTTTTTATTCATTAAAACTATTTCAGCTCAAAGCTTAAATGAAATATTTGACAAAACAACACCAATTACATTTTTAGGAGTAGATTTCTCGAATGCTAAATATTATGGAAGAACTGGTACTGTTGACACCACAGAAATGGTAAATTTATTTGTTGATATGAATAATTATATTGTATTTGAACGCAAAAAATATGATATAGGTGCAGCATTAAAAAAAGATTCAATTATTTATAGTATTGATTTAATTAATACATTAAATAAACAACTTGACAAATCAAAATTAATCACTAATAATCTTGATGAATTAAATTTGTTAACGAAAGATTCTATTAAATTGATTGTTAACAGATATAATTTCGATGAAAAAACAAATGGAATTGGATTGGTATTTATTGTAGATAATTTATTTAAAAGAACTGAAGATGAAACTCTTTGGGTTACGTTTTTTGATATGCAATCAAAAAACGTTTTGCTAACTGAACGTGCAATTGGTTTAGCTGAAGGTTATACATTCAGATATCATTGGGTAAAACCTATTTATCAAATTATAGAAGATATGAAATATGGTCTTTTTAAAAGCTGGAAGAAAAAATACTTATCTAAGAAATAATTACAATTTATCCAAAATCAATGCAGTAGCTATAGCTGCGTTCAGCGATTCGGCTTTGCCTTTTTTTGGAATGGTAATAGGAAACGTAATTTTTTGTTGTAAATCTGTATTAATTCCGTGGCCTTCATTTCCAATTAAAATAAATCCTTTTTTTTCAAAACGCTGTTCGTGATAATTTTTACCATTTAAAACTGCACCATAAATGGGCAAATTATATTTGGTAGTGATTTCAGATAAATCTGCTTCAAAAAGCTGTATTCGTCCAATCGAAGCCATACTTGCTTGAACTACTTTTGGATTAAATGCATCTACACAACCATCTGAGCAAATAATTTTTTTGATACCAAACCAATCGCAAGTTCTGATAATTGTACCCATATTTCCAGGATCTTGGATATCATCTAACAATAAAAACCATTCATTATCGGTAACTTCTAATACATATTGTGGAATTTTAAAAACTGCTATACAACCATAATGGTGTTGAAGTGACGTTATTTTTTCCAAATCCTTCTCAGAAATGACTTTACAGCGCGTATCTTGCAGTAAATCAGCCGAAATTGCATACATGTTTACAACTTCTAAACCAGCTTCTATTAATTCTTTTATAATTTTGACACCTTCGGCACTAAAATTGGAATACTTCGTTCTGTATTTCTTAATTTTGAGTGAATTAATATACTTAATATCGTTTTGACTTAACACGTATGCAATATACAAACTGTTTAAAAAATTTAGTCTATTTATGTTGCATACTTTTTCTAGTATCGTGCAATGCGACCAAACGTATTCTAAAAGATGACCAAAGTTTATTGATTAGCAACAACGTAAAAGTAAAATATACTGGAAAAGCAGTTGAAGACAAAGCATCTCTCAATTCAGCATTGTCTAAACAGGTAGTTTACAATCAACAGCCAAATAAAAAATTTTTAAGTTTATTTCGTTTGAAATTAGGTATTTATACGATGTCTGTTTTAAAGAATGAAAAAAAACTAAAAAAACGAATTGCATTAGAAGATAAAGTAAACAACTTAACTGCTACAGAAAAAGAAAAAGCGAAATTTAAGAAACTCAGTTCAACTAAAAAATTTGATAACATATTAAATGAAACATCCGGTGGTGAACCACCTATTTTATTTGATTCAACCACACTAGAAACATCTATCAAACGAATGAAAAACTACTTGTTTTATCATGGTTATTTTTATAATGAAGTGCATGCAACTTATTCCACCAAAAAGAAAAAAACAAAAGTTTCTTATCAAATTTTAACTGGACAATTATACACTTACAATAGTGTGAAATTAATCGCTGAAGATTCTTTTATCACCGAAGTAATTAATAGAAAACCTAAAGACAGATTAATAAAAAAAGGTGAAGTTTTTGATATGGAAATTGCTACCAAAGAACGTCAGCGATTAGCAGCACTAGTTCAAAATGAAGGATTCTTTACTTTTAGTCCTGAATACATATTTTTAAATATTGATAGCACCATTGGAAATCATAAAGTAGATGCAACATTATTGGTAAAAAATGAACCAGATTCAATGATGCATAAAAAATATACGTATGAACAAATTGATATTCAGATTTTAGATTTTGAAAAGAAAAAACAAAATCTTCAACTCAAAAAAAATGATTTCATTACAGATACCATTTGTGATGTAAACTATAAAGTGTTGCGTTCATCAGTGTTGCCACGCGCTTTGAAACGTTCTATTTATATTAAACCATACGATTTATTTAATAAAGACCAATTAGACAAAACACGTTCATCGCTAAATTCATTAGGTGTTTTTAAATTTGTAAATATTGAACACGAACCACTTTCGTTATCACCAACAGAAAATGGATTATTAACAACCATAAAATGTGCACCAACCAAACGCCATTCTGTAAATTCAGACATTGAAGTCAACACAAATGCATCAAGTACCGTTGGATTTGCGCTTTCTGGTTCTTATTTAAACAGGAATTTATTTCGTTCAGCAGCAAAATTTCAATTCAATTTTAGTAGTGGTGTTGAATTTCAGGTACTCAAAGCAAGACGTTTAGAAAATAGTCCGATAAATACGATTAGCATCAACGCAGAAGCAAAAATTAATTTAGCTCGCTTCTTTCCTACTTTTCAAAGAGATAAATGTAAAACGTACCAAAAGTATAAACCAAGAACATACTTAAGTGTCGCCTATAATTTCCAACGAAGAATTGGTTTATACAGTATTCACACTATTGGTGTAAATTATGGTTATGAATGGTATAATGATAAAATACGACACATTTTCTCACCATTAAGTTTTACATTCGTTGATCCAACAAGAATTACAGATTCATTTCAAACAAATTTAAACAATGATGCTCGATTGGCACAAAGTTTCAAACAACAGTTTATTTTAGGTCAAGATTATTCGTTTTACTACAACAATCAGAATTTAAATGTTGGAAAATATAAAAACTATTTCCAATTCAGAGCTAATTTGTTTACTTCTGGAAATATTATTTACGGCATCACAAAACTTATTCAGAAAGACAAAGAAAAACCTTATTTATTAGCTAAAATTCCATTTTCTCAATTTATACGACTAGAAGTTGAACCACGCTATTTCTTTAATTTTAAAAAAGGCCAAGTGCTTGCCTTTCGTTTTTATGGCGGTATTGGAATACCGTATGGAAATTCCAGATATAATGTAGAACAAACCAAATATCAGGACAGAGATACATCTTACATTCGTGAAGTAGCAGTAATGCCTTATATTAAACAATTTTTCTCTGGAGGACCAAATTCATTACGAGGTTGGGGTTTTCGTAAGGTTGGTCCAGGTGGTTACAATATATATGACAAGGGAAATAATTATTTAATTTTAGATCAAACTGGTGATATAAAATTGGAATTGAATGTTGAATATCGTTTTGGAATTTACAAAATGTTTAAAGGCGCAATCTTTACAGACTTAGGAAATATTTGGATGTTGAAAGATGATCCAATTCGTCCATTGGCAAATTTTAATCCAAAACGATTTATGAAAGAATTGGCTTGGGACGCTGGCATTGGCTTGCGTATGGATTTAAATTTCTTTGTAGTTCGATTTGATGTTGGTTTAGCTTTATACGATCCATCTTTTCCTGCTGGAAACAGATGGACATTTGATAAAATAAATAATGAAGATTATAAATTTTACACTTCAAGAAAAGTAGATGGTAACCAAGTGCCTAATTTTTATAAATTCACTTTAAAAGATTTTATTGGACTTAATTTTGCAATAGGATATCCTTTTTAATATTAAAAAAGTATAGCAACTTTTAACTAAATTTAGTTGTCATATATAATATGAGTTTACCAAATAAAATATCAAGTCTACTATTACATGTCAAATTCAATGTTGGATTGCTTTTTGTTTGCTTGTTTTTTCTTCATTCAAATTTCGCACAAAATTTTAAACGATTTGATTATTTACCTGTTTCTGAAAATGGAAATCAACTTCATTATCCTTGGACTGGTGGATTAAATAGTGTACAATTTGGGAAAGCAGACGTAAATCGAGATGGTAAAAAGGACTTAATTGTATTTGACAAATCCAATCAAAAATTTTGCATTTTCATTACCTTATCAGCCAATTCAACCATCTATAAATTTGATGCTAACTACGCAACTCATTTTCCAGAAATAAATGGATGGATGATTGTAAAAGATTATAATTGTGATGGAATTGAAGATGTTTTCACCTACAACAACGAAGGAAATATTAAAGTCTATACTGGATTTTATAGAAATGACACCTTAAATTTTAAACTTCAACAAGATGGTTTTTATTATTTAGGTTCTGGCGCACCAATTAATGTTTATTGTGCAGATGTCTTAAAACCAGCAATTGTAGATGTAAACCTTGATGGCGATTTGGATATTATTTCGTTTGATGTTTTTGGCACAAGACTCGTCTATTATGAAAACCAGCAAAAAGAATTGAGTTTGCCTTGTGATAGTTTATTTTTCAATAAAACAGATAATTGTTTCGGCAATGTACGTGATTCCTTTTCTTCCATTTATGCACTTCGCGACACTTGTAACTTTAAATTTGGCAGACTAAACGGCAATGAACAAGTACAACATACAGGCTCAACAATTGATGCAATCGATGCAGATAATAATGGAGCAATCGATGTGTTAATAGGAAGTGTTTCCATTAACACCATTACTATGCTATATAATTCTGGAAATTCGTCATATGCAAGCATTTTAAGTCAAGACGTAAACTATCCTAGTACTAATGTTTCATTTAAGACCAATTCATTTGCATCGCCAGTATTTTTAGATGCTGATAACGATACAAAAAAAGATTTATTGGTTTCAACGTATGATAATGGTGCATCTAACGTCAATAATATCTGGTTTTATAAAAATACGCAAAACAATATTTTAGACATAAGACTTCAGCAAAAGAATTTTTTATTAGACAATATGATTGATGCTGGTGAAAATTCTATTCCATGTTTTTATGATGTGGATGGTGATGGTTTAAAAGATATGCTTATTGGAAGTGGTGGCTTTAGAGACAATGCAACAACTACCTATAGATTGTTATACTACAAAAATATTGGCACTTTTGATTATCCAAAATATTCACTTCAAAACAATGATTTTTTAGACATCAGTACGTTTAACATTAAAGATATTGCACCAACTGCTGGTGATATAGACAACGATGGTGATGCTGATTTATTGGTTGGAATGTTGGATGGAAAAATCATTTATTGGGAAAATACTTCTACAATTGGCAATCCACCAAATTTAGTTTTTAGAACATTTTTAAAAGATTCAAGTAATAACCAAATTTCAATTGGTGCAAATGCAACACCTTTAATTGTTGATTTAGACAAAGATGGTAAAAACGATTTGATCATTGGTGAACGCAACGGAAACATTAATTTTTACAAAGGAAATTCATTATCGAGTGCAAAATTTTCTTATGTTACTGATTCTATTGGAAAAATAAGAATTCGAAGTAATATTTCATTGTTTGGTTATACGCAACCTAGTATTATTGATGTTAATGGTGATGGAAAATTAGATTTAATTCTTGGAACCAATCAATCTGGATTATTATTGTATGATAATGTAGAAGACAACTGGAATAGTAGAATGACAACATCGTCTTCAATTGTAAACGATTACTTAGGTTTCCGAACATCTGCTTGTTTGGATGATATAACAGGTGATGCAAAATTAGAACTATTAACAGGCAGCACTGATGGTGGTGTGATTATTTTTAGTCAAGATGCTCCACCATTTCAACCAACAGCTATTCATACAAATACTAATCAAAAATTAAAAGTTGCTGTTTATCCAAATCCATCAAACAACCAATTAAACATAGTGTTTCAGCAAACAAAAAATGATGTTAATTTGCAATTGTTTAATGTAATTGGTGAAACTATTTTTACCTCAATTTATCATCAAAAAAATAGCATTGAATTGTCAACAAATAATTTATCAAACGGTATTTATTTATTGAAAGTTTCTGATGGTGAAAACGAATGTATTCAGAAAATTTTAGTGCAACATTAATTAAATTCCATTTACAGCAATCTTTGCAACAAACGGCGACAAAGCAACACCCATTCCATTGCATGACATGACGTATTTAGTGCAGTTATTTAATGGCATCACAATTGGTAATTTATTGTTTGAAAAACCCATAATTCCTTGCCAGTAATGTTCAATTTCAAATGGTTTATTTGGTAAAATAATTTCTTTTAGTTTATCAATTAAGTGATTGATAATTTTTGCGTTTGGTTCAAATGCAGTAGTTTCTTCTGTTTCAAAATCCAAATTGCGTGCACCACCAAACAATACACGTTTCCCAACATTTCTAAAATAATAAAAACCTTCATCAAAATGAAAACTGCCTTTAAATGGTAAATTTTCAATTTCATTCGTAATGATAACTTGTCCACGACCAGGTTTTACTGGCATTTCAGGCACTAATTCATTTATAAATGCATTGGTACATAATACAATTTTTTCTGCAGCAATTACAAAATCACCAGTCGCTTCATTATTTAAATACAAGATACTTCCTTGTATATTTTTCACATTTGCGCCAGTTTTAATTTGAATATTTTTTTCTTGTAATAATTTCCAATAATGCGTCATTAATTTTCCAGAATCAATTTGTTTTTCCATGGCACAAAAAAGTAATTGATTTACTGCATTTGAAAATCCATATTCTTTAATTTTAGCAGAAAAATCTGAGAAAACAGGAAACTTAAAAATAGACATCAAAATCGTATTTAAGTAATCAATTTTGTCTTGCGAAAGAATAGGAAGTTTATTACCAATAATCAATTCATTTCCACCAAAATTAGTAGTATCTATTTTATCATTACCAAAACGTTCGGTCAATATCTTTAACCCTTCAAAGCGTTGCCAAACTATTTCAATTGCTTTTTGTTCACCTAATAATGCTATATCGTGTAAAATTTCTGTTGGCGAACCATAACACATAAAGCCAGCATTTTTGGTTGATGCACCAGTTGGAAAAATGCCTCGTTCTAAAACAACAATACTTGCATTCGGATATTTTTGTCGAAGTTCATACGCAACAGAACAACCCATGATGCCAGCTCCAACAACAACAAAATCGTATTTTGAAAGTGTATTATTTTCCCAGAATGAAAGCATTTTATTTATTTGATTGATTTGTTAAAATAAAAAAAAGCCAACCAAATAAATGATTGACTTTTTTATGAATTTTTAAATAGAAAAACTAATTAAAATCCTTTTTTAGCTACGCCATCTTTAATTGCTTGAAGCGCTTTAGCTTCACCCATGATAGCAGCCATTTTGTTACCTTTACCGTCATTGCCTGTAGCCATATAACCACCTCTAGCAGTTTTTGTAACTACTGCATCATGCATCGGAACGTCTTTCTCTTTAGTTTTTAGGCAATATGCCTTAATCATTTTAGATGTGTCCATTTTTACTTGTTTTTTAGATTATAAATAATGTAGTCAAATTTAATAAACTATATCATATTATACCTATTTCTACGTTCAGCGTCGAAAATTTATGAAAAATACTAACATTTTGCATTTTTCATAAATAACTAAAAAACAAGCACTTATATATAAATCGACTTATTCAGCCAAAATATTGTTCATAATTCGTGTCTGATGACGGATAGATTCTTGGTGAACTGCTTCCATTAAATCCTTCACGAAGTCTTCAGTCAGTTCTTTTTTAGCTGCCTTTTTGATCCTGTCATTGATAATTTCGTCCCAACGATTGGTTTGTAAGATAGTAATTCCGTTATCGCGTTTGAACTCACCTATCTTGCGAGCGATATCCATACGTTCACCCATAATTTCCAACATATAATTATCAATACGGTCAATTTGTGCACGTAATGATTCTAATTGATTTTCTGCATAATCATCTAATTTAGATGAACGAACAATTAAACCAGCAATAATTTCGCCTAATCGTTCTGGTGTAACTTGTTGTGCAGCATCAGACCAAGCATTGTCTGGATCTCGGTGCGACTCAATCATTAAACCATCGAAATCTAAATCCAATGCTTTTTGACAAACTGAAGGAATTAACTCACGTGCACCACATATATGAGATGGATCTACGATGATTGGCATATTTGGATACAAGCGACGCATTTCAACAGGAAGTTCCCACATAGGTTTGTTTCTGTATTTTGATTTTTCATAAGATGAAAAACCACGGTGTATAGCACCTAATTTGGTGATACCAACTGCGTTTAAACGTTCCATGCTACCTAACCACAATTGTAAATCTGGATTAATTGGATTTTTTACTAAAACTGGAATATCAACGCCTTTCAATACATCTGCAATTTCTTGTACAGAAAACGGATTAACCGTTGTGCGTGCGCCAATCCAAAGAATATCAACGCCAGCTTCTAATGCTTCTGTTACGTGCTGTGCCGTTGCTACTTCAACCGTAGTAGGTTTGCCAATTTCTTTTCCAGCATTTACGAGCCAAGCCAAACCATCTTTTCCAATACCTTCAAACATGCCTGGACGCGTACGTGGTTTCCAGATACCTGCGCGCAATACATCAATACCTTTGTTGGCAAGGCGTTGTGCAGTTTCTGTCATTTGTTCTTCTGTTTCGCAAGAACAGGGTCCTGAAATAATGATAGGTTTTTGAAAATCAAATCCCCAATCTTTTATTGGTGTAAGTGTTAAGTTGCTCATGTTGTATTAGTCGTAAGATGTAAGTAATAAGTAGTAAGTGATTATTTTATACTACATTTCACCTTAAAAATAAATCATTTCTTCTTAATTCGATTTTGTTTGCATAAAACATCAATATTTATTAATAGTTTGGTGATGTTTGAAGACATGATTTGGTATTTTTTATCATCTGAAGAATTCAAAATAAAAAATAACTTGTTCTTAAATTGCATAGCGTTACTTTTGTGTTGAAATTACAACTTATGGCATTTAATGAATTAAACCTAACCACACCATTGCTAAATGCTTTGCATGATATTGGTTTAACTACACCAACTACTATTCAGAAAAAAGGATATTCAACGATTATGTCTGGCAAAGATGTAGTTGGTATTGCACAAACTGGAACAGGAAAAACATTTGCTTATTTATTGCCTTCGCTCAGAATGTGGTCGTATGCAAAAGATGCCATTCCAACTATTTTAATTATTGTACCAACGCGCGAGTTAGTGGTACAAGTTGCAGAACAATGCAAATTATTAACTAAATACATGAACGTAAAAACCGTTGGCGTTTATGGTGGCGCGAATATGAAACCACAAGCAGCAGAAATTTCAAAAGGTGCTGACGTAATAGTGGCAACACCTGGAAGATTATTGGATTTGGTATTAAATGGTGCGCTGGAATTGCGAAAAATAAAACGCTTTATTATTGACGAAGTAGATGAAATGATGGATTTAGGTTTTCGTCCGCAATTGATACGTATTATTGATTTGTTGCCAAAACAAAGACAAAATCTATTGTTTTCTGCTACTATAACAGATGATGTTGATGTGCTGATTCATGATTTTTTTAATTTCCCACAACGCATAGAAGCTGCACCAACAGGAACTCCACTTGAAAAAATAAAACAATCTGCATATAAAATTCTGAACTTTAACACGAAAGTAAATTTCTTGCAATCAATCTTAAAAGATGAAACATTTACAAAAGTGTTAGTTTTTGTTTCAACAAAAAGATTAGCTGATATTTTGTATTCAAGATTGCAGGAAAACTTTGCCGACAAGATTGGAATCATCCATTCAGGCAAAGCACAAAATCATCGTTTTGATGCAGTGAATAAATTTGAAGATGGTTCGTGCAGTATTTTAATTGCAACAGATATTGTAGCGCGAGGCCTTGATATTGCTGAGGTTTCGCACGTTATCAATTTTGATACGCCCGAAGTACCGGAAGACTACATACACAGAATTGGAAGAACGGGAAGAGCCGATAAAAACGGGAATGCCATCATCTTTATTTCTAAGAAAGAAAAGCCGTCTCAAACAAAAATTGAGAAATTAATGAAGATGAAAATCCCTATGGAGAAGCTGCCAGCAGAGGTGGAGGTGTCAAAAGAACTGATAATAGAGGAATTACCGGTGGTAAAACAGAAAGTAATTGTAGTAAAAGCACCTAAAAAGGAAGCGGTTGGCCCTGCATTTCACGAAAAATCTGCAAAAAATAGTAAGGTAAACAACAAAATTCGCCATGTAGATAAGATGAAAAAGAAATATGGCAAGCCAAAAACACGCGGACAAAAGAGAAAATAGGGCAGTCAGGGTATATTTTCGTTGGATATTGGCACAGTAATACACACCAATGAACACCTGAAATTCAGTTT